>DKVI01000085.1:57587-64628 GCA_002491115.1 Lachnospiraceae bacterium UBA7182
CATAAGTACAGCCTCCTGTCTACACAATGTAGTCTTACATACAGACTACATTGTGTAGACGCATTTGTCAAGAACCTTTTTCAAAAATTTGGACAATGCATGATACCAATCCTGCTTATTTTGTCTTGAATAGCCGGACGCAGGCTTGTATAATCCAGGTAAATGTGAGGTGTACAAAATGAGAGAAAAAATCAGAATACAATTACAAAAAATGAGAGAAGCAAAATACCAGAAGTTTTCCGCGTCGCTCATTCCCGGTTCAGGGGAAGAAACGATGCTGCGGGGGAATGTCTGATGTTTTCGGGGCGGTTGCAAGTTTGTCCGCACACCTGTATACTATGGAATAACCGCGGAAAATATTGCGCGTATTTGCGACACGAAGGAGTGCATATTTATGGAATACAGTATTTACGATCTTTTATTTTTTCTGTTTGTCTATTCGTTTCTGGGCTGGTGTCTGGAAGTGGCGTATGTGGCGGTGCGTACCGGGAAGTTCCGTAATCGGGGATTCTTCAGTCTGCCGCTGTGTTTGTCTTATGGATTTGCGGCGGACCTGCTGTTAATCCTGCTGCCGACGCTTGAGGGGGCGTATTTCTTTCAGGCAGTCGCCTATATGGTCATCACTTCCTCCTGCGCGCAGCTGGCGGATGAGATGTCTTTTCGGGTAACGGGGACGAGGTTGTGGGACCATGAGATCCGGTCTATCTATTCGGGCAGGTTTAGAGGGCTTGTGTATACGCTGGTTATGAGCGGCGTTGCCCTGGTGGTGCTTCTTTTGATTCATCCGGTTCTGTTTTTGCTTTTAAACCTGCTGCCCGGGCTGCTTCTGCGTGTGGGCGTGTGGGTGATCCTTGGGCTGCTTATCCTGGATTATGCGGCGATCTTTTACACGGCGAAAAAGAAGCCTCTTTCAGAGGGGATGCAGTCTCTCTCGGAGGAGATGAAAGAGCAGAAGCGAAATTTCGGAAATTTCCTTTCCTCCCATATCTGGCGGCGTCTGGAAAAGGCATATCCGAACCTGAAAGCGGCGCAGGAGAAGGACAAAACGCAGGAAACGTATGTATTTGCCAAAGGGCTGTGCCTGGACAAGCTTCTGTGGGTGTTTTTTATCAGCGCGCTGGGCGGGGATCTGATCGAGACGGTCTATGTGAAACTGACGGCGGATATCTGGATGAGCCGTTCCAGCGTTCTCTACGGTACATTCAGCATCGTATGGGGTGTGGGTGCGTCCCTTCTGACGCTTTTGCTTTACCGGCTGGCGGATAAAGAAGACCGATACATATTTTTGGGGGGCTTCTTCCTGGGGGGAACCTATGAATATTTGTGCAGCGTTTTTACGGAAGTATTCTTCGGGACGGTTTTCTGGGATTACAGCGATATGCCTTTTAATATCGGCGGAAGGACCAATCTTCTGTTCTGTGTATTCTGGGGGATTCTGTCACTTATATGGGTGAAGTTCTGCTATCCTTATTTAAGCCGCTGGATTGAACGGGTTCCGCCCGTGGCAGGAAAGATTGTGACCTGGGTCTGTGTGGCGCTGATGGCCTGCGATATCCTGATCTCCGCCATGGCTATGGTCCGGTATGTGGAGCGGCAGGAAGGACTGCCCGCCGGGAATGCGGTGGAACAGTTTGTGGATTACAATTACCCGGATTCGCTGATCGAATGGGTATGGCCGAACTTGCGGATTGAATAGTTGAGAATCTTAAGATTTATTAAGAATTGTATCCTGGATTTTATGATATACTGTAGACGGGCGATCAGGCTTTTTTATAAAAGGCCTTGTCCAAATAATGGAAGGCAGCAGGGAGGATATTGGTGGAAGAAACAAGGGAACCTGTGATACAGGTTAAAAACCTCTATAAAGTATTCCGGGTGGGAAATTCAAAGGTCCGCGCGCTGAACGGCGTCAACATGACTATTTATAAGGGGGAGTTCTGCGCCATCGTGGGTACTTCCGGATCGGGTAAATCGACGATGCTGAATATGCTGGCAGGACTTGAAAAGCCTACAAAAGGCGAAGTCATCATCGGCGGGGCGCATCTGGAACGGATGAATGAGAATCAACTGGTCAGGTTCCGGCGGGAAAAAGTGGGATTTATATTCCAGTCTTTTAACCTGCTGGGTACTTTGAACGCTATAGAAAATGTGGCTCTTCCGCTTACGTTCAGGGGCGTGGATAAAAAGACCCGGGAAGCCAAGGCGGTTAAAATGTTAAAACTGGTGGGACTTCCCAAACATATGAAACACAGACCCAACGAGATGTCCGGCGGACAGCAGCAAAGGGTCGGTGTGGCAAGAGCGCTGGTACTGGACCCGGAGATCATCTTCGCGGATGAGCCTACAGGCAACCTGGATTCCAACACTTCCGCTGAAGTGATGAAGCTGATGCGCAAAGTGGTGCAGGAACATAATCAGACGCTTGTGATGGTTACCCACGACAACCATCTGGCGGGGTTTGCGGACCGGATTTTTCATATTATTGACGGAAAAATTGTGAAAGTAGAAAGCAGGAGTGAATATAAGGAGGACGAGGGATGAGAAAGAGGATTATAAAAGGGATTGCGGCGGCGCTCTGCCTGGCGGTACTGGCGCCTGCGGCGGCGGTTACGATGCCGGGAGCAGGAATTGTGTCGGAAGCGACCGGGAGCGGTGCTGCGGCTGATGATAAAAAGACAGATGCAGAGCTTTTAAAAGAAGCAAAAGATGGAGCGGAGAAGATACTGCGGGATTATCAGCGCCTGATTGACCCGAACGGAAAAAAAGCTACGAAGCTGAACAGCATTATTACCAAAGCGGTTATTCAGATCCAGAGCATGGAGACGGCAGAAGGCGTCAATGATTATATAAACAAGACAAAGACTGCCATGGATAAAGTTGTAAACCCGCCCTCGGACTCGGGCAGTGACAATAAAGACGATAATAACGACGACGACGACCCCGTTCCCGCCAACGCGGACCACTTCCTTATGGTCGGCGGCAGCTGGGTTACGCCCGTGGCCAATGCGGGCCAGGCTGTCAGCATCGTCCTGCCGGTGGTGAATATGGGCAAGACCGAAGTGACAAAAGCAGTGGTGACTCCGGTGCTCAGCACGGAATCCACCGAATGGCCTTTTGAGATCACCAATTCCAATTACACCCAGACCATCGACAACCTGCCCGGCACGGATACGGGTATGTCTGACATGGACCGAAGGCGGGAGCTGACCTGGAACCTTATGACCCGCAGCGATGTAGGCAGCGGTTACCAGAAGATTTCTTTTAGTGTCCGTTACTTTGCGTCCGACGGTTCCAGCCAGTCCACAACGCTGGACACCTATGTGCAGTTAAACGGTACCGCGGGCGTAGGCGCGGACGGCCAGGCTTCGGTGCCCCGGGTGATTGTTACGGGCTTTGAAACCAGTCCGGCGGACGTACACGCGGGCGAAAGTTTTATGCTGACACTGCATCTGAAAAATACATCCACAGCCACCAGCGTCAACAATATGATCTTTGAGATCGTGGCGGCAGTAGAAGGGAAAGATGAGGATACTACATACGCCGCATTCCTTCCCACGGCCGGTTCCAGCACCATTTTCGTAGACAGGATTGAGAAAAACGGTACAAGAGACATCCAGATCGAGATGGAGGCCAAAGCGGACCTGACCCAGAAGCCCTATGCGGTGGATGTAAATATGAGCTATGAAGACGAACATGTGAACGCGTATACGAACAAGACCAGTGTGTCTATTCCGGTGAAGCAGGAAGCCCGTGTGGATATCAGCGAGCCGGAGGTTATGCCCCAGAGCATCGAGGTGGGCAGCGAGTCCAATATTATGTTCAGCATTTATAATATGGGCAAGACCAAGCTGTATAACGTGCAGGTAAAGACACAAAGCGATACCGTCAGCGGCGGGGATGCTTTCGTGGGCAATCTGGACTCCGGCGCCACCGGTTCCGTGGATATCTATGTGACCGGGCAGCAGGCCACGATGGACGAAGGCCTGATCAAGCTTCTGATTTCTTACGAAGACGAGACAGGAGCTTCCACGGTCATTGAGAAAGAAGTGTCCCTTTTTGTCACGGAAAGCATGATGATGGACGATCCGATGATGGACGGCTCCATGATGGATGATCCGATGATAGACGGGGAACAGGGCGGAAAAGTCAAATATATTGCGGCCATCGTGGGTGTGCTGGCAGTGGCAGCCATCATAGGCGTCACGATTTTCTTAAAGAAGAAGAAAAAGAAAGCGCAGCTTAGCCTGGAAGAAGACCTTCTGGATCTCAATGATGATGATCTTGGCGGCGACGAGTAATAAAAGGAGCGGCAGAGGATGAGATTTATTGATTTGCTCAGTATGAGCGCTTCTAACCTGACGCGCAGAAAGCTTCGGACGGTTCTGACTGTTTTGGGCGTCGTCATAGGTACCGCCTCCATCGTCGTGATGGTATCCTTAGGCCTCGGCCTTCGGAAAAGCTCCCTGGAGCAGATTGAAGAATCCGGCGGCCTTACGACGATCGAAGTCAATAACTATAATTATGGCGGCGGCTATGCGGTGGCGTCCAGCTCCGACAGTTCCGATTCCAATGAACCCAAGAGGATTGACGACACTGTGGTGGCGGATATGGCCGCGATTCCCCATGTGGAGCTTGTCTCTCCGATTCTGGAACTGAGTGTGCTGGCCAAACAGGGCGCTTATGAAGGACAGTTTCAGATTCAGGGCATGAGCGCGGAGATGCTCCGGAAGCTGGATCTGGAGGTGGGAGAAGGAGGGATTCCGCCTGATGACGGAACACTTCAGCTTTTTTACGGAAACCGTGTGATAACGGATTTTTATAATGCAAAAACCAATGAGTATTACTGGGATACCCAGGTAGTGCCGGATGTGGATCTGATGAATGAGCCGATCTTTATTATTTTTGATGTGGATGCCTATTACAGTTCCCAATATCCCGACGAGAATGGGCAAAATGTTCCGCCTCCCAAGAAATACATCGTTCCCACCTGCGGGATTATGGCGGGCGGCGTGGACGATTATAAGGGGAATTACGGCTGGACGGTGCTGGCGGATATCAAAGCGCTGGAAGCGCAGCTTCGGAAAGTATTTAAAAATAAAGTAATCCCCGGACAGCCCTCTAATAAGAGCGGGAAACCTTATAAAGATCTGTACTACGAACGGGTTAATATTCAGGTGGACAGTATGGACTATGTGCAGGAAGTCCAGAAAGCTATAGAAGAAATGGGGTATGACGCTTACAGCAACGCGGAGTGGATGGAGCAGACCCAGAGCCAGATGGCCATGATCCAGATGGTGCTGGGCGGTATCGGAGCCGTGTCGCTGTTTGTGGCGGCCATCGGGATTGCCAACACCATGATGATGTCCATCTATGAGCGGACGAAGGAGATCGGCGTGATCAAAGTATTAGGATGCGATCTTGGAAATATCCGCATGATGTTTTTGATGGAAGCAGGGTTTATTGGATTTTTCGGAGGGCTGGCCGGCCTGATTTTAAGCGAAATCATTTCCGTCATTATCAATATGGTGGTGAAGTCGGCTTCGGAAGGGTATTATGCCAATCTGTCCTATATTCCTTTCTGGCTGATCGGAATTTCTCTTATATTTGCCGTGCTGGTGGGCATGGTGGCAGGGTTCTTCCCGGCGCTTCGGGCCATGAAATTAAGCCCGCTGGCGGCGATACGAAATGAATAAGATGTAGAATTTTATAGAGTTCGGGGCAGTACGAGCGTTGGACGTTTTGGTCGGAAAATCTTTAAAATAAGGGTTTTCCGGCCTTGCTCTTTGCTCTGTGAGATTGATACGAAATACAGAATAAGACTGTTCCTATAGTTCTATATCCTTTTCAGTAAATTGTTTCTCAACGATTTTTACATTTCCTTTATAATTTTTGCGAATCATCCGTTCCAAATTAACATATTCCGGACTCGCTTTTAAATTTGGAGTTGAAGATGTCACGATTGCTCTTGCATATACATGTCCAAATTTACAGAAAACATTTTTATACAATAATAAAGTTCCCTTAAGCTGAGTCAATGCTTTTGGCACATTAACGCCTTTGAGTTCTGTTAAAACAGCAGTCGGAGTTCCGTCATCAATGACAAATAAATAATCACATTTCTCTAAAGAATTATTTTTCAGTTCTCCGTTAATACATTCTTCTAATTTTCTGCAAATCATTCATCTGTCTCCATAGTAATAAGCTCATCAAGTTCTCTATTTGTAATAGATGATACCTCATCAATATAATTTGTATAAATCATATGAGTTTCCTCATCTAACAAAGATTCCAGCATCTTTTCGGAATTGTCCACCTTATATGCGGCGAAATTTTCATAAGATACTCTTAAATTTTTGGGTATGATAATCTTATTTAGCTTTGTATGCTGATTCTCCACTTTTTGCGAATACAATAGTATATTCGTAGAAGTAAGTATATATGGACTATGTGTTGTTATGATAACTTTACTGTTTGTTGTATTTATCATTAAGGAAATCAGACTCATAACATCCTTTTGTGCAATCGGAAATAAATGTGCTTCTGGTTCTTCAATTATAATAAATGTTTTTTTCTTTTCCAAAATTGTCGCAAAGGCAAGCATCAATATCCACAGCACTTCCTGTTGACCAGACGAACCGTACATTAATTTAACCCAATGATACTCATCAAAATAAATTTTTTCACCATCGTTTTCACTTATATAGTCTGCTTTCAAAATTTTCTTAATAAATTTATACGCCTGATCTACTGCCGCATTATTTATCTGACCCTTTATCGTTTTTACATAATCTGTAATCATTTCCGGAATTTTAGTTCCAAACTTATTTTTTGTTATTTTAATCAGTTTAATAAATTCCTGCATAGTCAAATCCATCTCATCAGCAGAAACATCCTGTAACTGCTCAGACATGGTTGCCAACAAACTTCTTCCCGCTGGAATATAAATAATTTCATCATTGTTTTCAAATAACAAAAACAACTGTTCATTTAAATGACGTTTCATTACCCCCACGGCAGTTATTGTCTGTATAATGGGGTTAA
>DKVI01000012.1 GCA_002491115.1 Lachnospiraceae bacterium UBA7182
GGAATCATATCGATACCAGCCATACTTCGCATTTTTATCATGTTTTCTTTCCAGATTTTCCCGAAACCTTCTATTTTTAGCAATTTCTATCATCTCCGGGATTCCTTGTGCAGCATTTGCTTTTGCCTTTGCCAATGCTCCTTTTAATTTTGCAGTATAATTTGAGCCTGAATACTCATCAGGCAAATCACGGCCAATATATATGATTTCTTTGCTATCAGCGATTTCTATGAACTCTCCAACGTACTGTTTTAAATATTGTTCAACTTCATCCCAGTCTATATTTCTTTTCCCTTTAAATCGAATGTCATTCACAATAACAATCTGGTTTCCATTCACATCTTTGATAACGCTTATGTTTCTTTCCATAACCCTCCGTTCTATGCTGTCTTACAATAACTTTTCAGAATCTTATTTACTCATACGTTCGGATAGTCGAACGTATGCGCAAAAACGCAGGACGGCGAATGGGTTCTTCCGTTGGCGGAGCAGCTTTTATATTTATTTTATCCAAATCTGTTTCATTATACATTTTCTTTTCCCCCATTTACGCATCAAACAGATAAATACTGAAAAATGACACAATATTCCCCGTCCATGACATATCCATCCCGCAGGACTTTGCCAGATGGCCCGCGTCGATGCAGTAGGCGGAAAGACACGAAAAGCACATATCTTCATGAGGGCACGGCTTTCCCTCCGGCATCTTGCAGGATTCGCACAGGTTGCAGGAGCCTGCCATGATCGCCAGCCCTTTCCCTTCCATCCCCTGCTCTTTTAAAAGCTGTATCAATTTTAGAGTCTTTTTGGTATGCGTTTTCTTAAGCCTGCCTGTCTCCTCCCCGTCATACATATCCTTCACCTGATTCCGGGTCTGTAAGACCAGCGCGCGTCTGTAGCGAAGTATCTTCTCTTTCATTTCTTCCGGCGTCCCGCAGTAAGGCGGACATCCATAATTTTTATTATAATTTCCACACAGGTTTTGTACGCAAAATTCACGATATTCCGGCACCGTATAGATCTGATCCGTACCGATCACGGCCGCCGCCGCAAAACCATTCTCAAGTGCCGTCTGCTTCATATGTTCTTCTTTCATCATTTACCTCATCCTGTTTTGTTTTTTATAGATTTATATTTTATCCTATCCGGCTTCATAAAGCAATCGCAGATTAAAACCTTTGCGGCCTTCACGCAAACTCTCTCTGGATACAATACTCGATCACCGACTCCATCTGCGGAGACACCCATTTATCCCGATGGTACAAAAGCTGTTTCCATACCCCCGTCTCAAATCCTTCCACGGGCACATAAGAAAGCGTCCCGGCTTTCACGCCGCCTGCGGTCACATAATCAGGAAGATAGGAAATCCCCACGCCCTGTTCCACCAAAGAGCAGATAAGCCCTGTGCTTCCCACTTCCAGCACCGGCTGGATCTCCAAAGACATGGCCGCCAGCTTCTCATCCATCAGCCTCCGATAACTCATGCCTTTTTCCGTCAGCACAAAAGACTCTTTGATCAGTTCTTCTATGCACACGGTTTTTCCGGTACACAGAGGATGCCCCGCCTTCGCCACAAAATGCATGCGCACCTGTTCCTCCCGGACAATCACATATTCTGTATTATAAATATGGTTGTCCAGCGTCAGGATGGCGTCCGCCTCATTGTAGTTGATCAACCGGAACATCTCCTCCGTCCCTGTGGCGATGATCTTTAAAGTGATACCCGGATACCTGATTCTGAAATCCGCGAATCCATCTTTTAAAAGGGAATCACACAGAGAATCCGGCACAGCCAGGCGAAAATGCCCTGTGACCTCTTTTTCTTTCTGCATCCCGCTTTCCAGCTCCTGAGTCAGCTTCAGGATTTGATGTGCATACTTTAACACTTCCCTGCCCTGCCCGGTCAGGGCAATGGTATGGTTGATCCTTTCAAACAACTGGGTACCCAGTTCCCCTTCCAGTTGTTTGATCTGAAAAGATACCGTAGACTGAGAATAACCCAGTATTTTTGCCGCCTTTGTAAAGCTGTTTTTCTCGGCCACATGCATAAATGTAATCAGATTTTTAATATCCATTTTTTTAATCCTGTCCATTATTATTATCAATTTTACAGATGCTGTCTTTTACTATATACTAGAAAGGGAATAAATGCAAATGATATGGGGGTATAAGTATTATGACTGTTTTTCGTTTTATCTATCAAATCCTGTGGGGTGACCTGATCACGATCCCGCTGCCCGGAGGGAGCAGCCTGGGGCTCTCGCTTCTGGTTCTGCTCCTGATTCCGTCCGGCATCTACTTTACCATACAGACCCGGTTCCTTCTTTTCCGCCGGTTTCCCGATATGTTAAAGATCGCCGTAGAAAAGAAGAATCCGACCCGGAAAAATTCCATCTCCGGCCTCCAGGCGCTTATCATCTCCACCGCCACCCGTGTGGGTATGGGCAACCTGGTGGGCGTCGTGGCAGCCATCTCCATAGGCGGCGCGGGCGCTGTCTTCTGGATGTGGTTCACCGCCATCTTAGGGTCGTCCACTGCTTTTGCGGAAGCCACGCTGGCACAGATCTATAAGGAAAAAGACCCCCTGTACGGCGGCTACAGAGGCGGCCCCGCTTATTATATCCATCACTTTTTTATGAAAAAAGGAAGTACACGCAAACGTTCCATAACAGCTGTGCTTTTTGCCGTGTCGGGACTGATCTGCTGGTGCGGGATCAGCCAGGTCATCGGGAACTCCGTCTCTTCCGCCTTTGAGAACGCCTTTCACATCCCGCCCATCTACACAACGGCAGTGCTGGTAGTCATTGCCGCCATTATCGTGCTGCGCAAAAATGCCACGGTCAAAGTGCTGGACATCGTTGTCCCGATCATGGCAGGTTTTTATTTCCTGCTCACCTTAATCATTATCGTCAAAAATATCGGACTGCTTCCGGATGTCTTCGGACGTATTTTTTCCGAAGCCTTCGGCCTTCGCCAGGCAGCGGCAGGCGGTTTCGGAGCCGTACTTATGAACGGCGCAAAGCGGGGTCTTTTTTCCAACGAAGCAGGCAGCGGTTCCGCGCCCTGCGCGGCGGCGGCAGCCGATATCAGCCATCCTGCCAAAGAAGGGCTTTTACAGGCTTTCGGCGTATTTATCGATACGATTGTAATCTGCAGTTGTTCCGCCATGATTATGCTTTTGACGCCTGAAACTTTGACGCAGGGACTGGAGGGAATGGATCTTTTACAGCAGGCCATGGATTATCATATGGGAGGCTTCGGTGTGATCTTTATCGCCGTAGTCCTCTGGCTTTTCAGTTTTTCCACGTTCATCGGCATCCTGTTTTATGCCAGGTCCAACGTGGCCTATCTGTTCGGCGATAACTGGCTGTCCCAGACTTTATATAAAATTCTTGCATTAATTATGCTTTTCATCGGCGGCCTGGCGGCGTATACTTTTGTATGGGACTTAGGCGACGTAGGCATCGGACTGATGACCATTTTCAATATGATGGCGCTCATCCCCCTCTCCCGGCAGGCGCTTGCATCGCTTAATGAGTATGAACAGTCTTTATAAAATTACCTGCTAAAAGAAAGGTTATCCGAAACTTTTTGAAAAACAAAACGGTCAATCCCTCTACTTCGGATTGACCGTAAAAATACCTTCCTGAAACTCTTTTTGATGAACTCTCATAAACTGGTCGAATACCATACCGTTTTCCCGGCAGGCATTGTCTTTTATAATAGTAAGTGTACATTCATAGGGAAAGCATCCGTTATCCAGAATCACATGATTAGACAGAGAATAGGCAAATTCCAGCAGTTTTACCGGACTGTGATAAGCGGTTCCCGGACGCTTAAAATCACCTCTGTCTGTGAAGAAATTAAAAGAAACTCCTTTTTTACACTGGGCGAACAGCTTCCCTACTGCTCTGTAAATCGTCTCATAATTATTGTCCTCTTCCGTGTATTGAATGGTAAAAGTCTGGGACGATACGGCATAGTCAAACTGCAAATCCGTAATATCGTCCATGATGAAATTCCGCCTGATATAAGAGGCCTGTTCCCCGCCGTAACGGCCTCTTCCCGTCTCCATAAATTCCTCTACCACATCCAGTCCAATATACCGGTAATTTTTCATCTCCAAAAATCTTAAATACGCATTGATATCTCCAAAACCGCATCCGGCGTCGCAAATCACCACCGGAGCCAGAAAATCCCCTGCCTGGAAAAACTCAAAATGTTTCAAAAGTTCATAATACCGGATTACTCTTCGGTCACTGGGCATAAACATACTCAATTCTGAATAGCCGTATTTTTGAAAGTTCTGGCGATATTTTTCTGTCTGCTCGTTAAATCTCGTCGTTATCTCTTTCATTTTGCCACCTCCTGATTTCCAGATTATAGAAATTAATGTTAAATAAAAACCACTATCCAGGTTAAATAACTTCTAAACAATCTGGTTACCTGATTTCAGGAGACAGAGACAATATCTGCCGCTTTGATCGCTGTTATCAGATGGAATGATGCATCACATTTCCCCTGAAAACACCCGCATGGCCGCTTCTTCTTCAAACTGCCTTACATACAGCTCACTGTAATAACCGCCCCGGGCAAGCAGTTCCTTATGGGTACCCTGCTCTAATATTTTCCCGTCTTTTACCACCAGAATCAGATCCGCCTGACGGATCGTTGAAAGCCGGTGGGCGATCACAAAGGAAGTGTGTCCTTTTAACAGGTGTTCCACCGCCTTCTGGATTAACTGTTCTGTCCTGGTATCTATGGAGGAAGTCGCCTCATCCAGTACAAAGATCGCCGGATCTGCCAGGATTGCCCGGGCGAAAGAGATAAGCTGCTTCTCTCCCACCGAGAGACGTCCGCCGCTCTCTCCTACGTTCGTCTCATACCCTTGCTCCAGCTTCTCTGCCACCGCGTCTGCAGACACCTGTCTGGCCGCTTCTTCCACTTCGGCGTCCGTGGCGTCAAGACGCCCATACCGGATATTTTCCCGGACCGTGCCGGAAAACAGATGGGGATTTTGCAGCACATAGCCCATCTGGCTGTGCAGCCACAATTGCGACCGTTCCCGATAATCCACGCCGTCGATGAGAATCCGTCCCCTGGTAGGTTCAAAAAAGCGTCCAAGCAGATTGACCAGCGTAGATTTCCCTGCCCCTGTCTCGCCTACAATCGCCACATTCATCCCCGGAGCTATATGCAGGTTAAAATGTTCCAGGACATACTCTTTTCCGTCTGGATACATAAAAGACACATCTTCAAACACAATATCGCCCTGAATCCGCTCCCAGTTCTCCCTTTTGGCCGTAAAAGCGTCCCCGTATTTGTCTATGACTTCTTCTCTGTCCACTACATTGGGCTTTTGCTCCAGAAGGTCCGTCACCCGCTCGATATTGGCCTGGCAGGAGATCAGCTCTGATAAAAGTCTCGCCAACTGCTGGATCGGCTCAAAGATCGTCACCGCATAGGAGATAAATACCGACAGCGTTCCCAACTGCATCAGGTCCTTTTGCACCATACCGCCTCCCCTGGCAAGAACAATGGCGGAAACCACCGATCCGAAAAAGAGGATAATCGGAATATATACGGCGTTTAATCTGGCGCACCGGCTGGCAGCCTGATGCATCCTGGAAGTACAGGAAAAAAACGCTTCGTCGTTGTCTTTTTCAATGACCATGCTTTTGGAAGTCTTTACGCCTGTGATGCCTTCATTGTAGGCGCTGGTGATCTGCGCGTTGATCCGCCGCACCTGACGGTTCCAGTGGAGAATCTTGTTCTGAAAATATACGGTTAAAAGCGCAATCCCCGGCACGACCAGCATAATGATCAGCGCCAGCCCTGCGTTCAGGAAAAACATGACCGCAAACACCGTCACCACATAAATCAGCGCCCAGAACATATCCACCAGTCCCCAGGCAACCATGGTGGCGATCCTTAAGGTATCGCTCATCACCCGGGCATGGATATACCCCACCGGCGTTGTATTATAATAAGAAAAGGACAAAGTCTGCAAATGGGCAAACTGCGCCTGTTTTAAATCCCGTCCCAGGTTCATCTCAATGGTCGTGGCCGCGTGTACCGACCAGTATACACTGACCGTCTGAAACACAATCATCAACACATAGAGCAGCGTAAACAGATCGAGCCCTTCCAGCATATGTTCCGCAATAAAATGATCGATGGCATAGCTTTGGAACAAAGGCACCAGTATATCCACGCCGGCCAGGAAAATATTCAGCCCCATGGTAATGCAGAAATATTTCTTATAAGGCTTAAAAAACGGAAACATCTTTGCCCAGATCCGAAAGCTGAACGGCCTGTTATATTCCTGTTCTTCATATGCCGCCATATGCGCCGCCTCCTTTCGCCTGATGCCTGTCGTCCCTGCGCATCTGGATATCGTAAATCTGCCTGTAGATCCCTTCTTCTTCGATCAGCTTAAGGTGCGTGCCGATCTGCTCTACTCTGCCCTGGTTCAGCACCAGGATTTGATCCGCCCCCATAAGCGTCGTAATCCGGTGAGAAATCAGGATTACCGTCGCTTCTTTCATCCGCTCTTTCAATGCCTGGCGTATCTCATGATCGGTTCGGGAATCCACTGCCGAAAGGGAATCGTCAAATACCATAATCGGCGTTTTCTGTAAAAGCATCCGGGCGATGGCCACCCGCTGTCTTTGCCCGCCGGAGAGGGTTACGCCCCGTTCTCCCACCAGCGTTTCATAACCGTCCGTAAAATCCATGACCGCATCATCCACACAGGCGGTTTTCGCCGCCCTGCGAATCTCTTCCATGGAAGCATCCGGCGAAGAAACTGCAATATTTTCCCGGATGGTTCTGGAATACAGGAAAGGTTCCTGAAGCACCAGCCCCACATTCCGGCGAAGCCAGGAGAGAGAAAGCTTACGGATATCTGTGCCTCCGATGGATATCTCTCCGTCTTCCAGTTCATAAAGCCTGGTAAGAAGCTGCACAATCGTGGATTTTCCGCTTCCCGTCCCTCCCAGGATACCGAACGTCTTCCCCTGGGGAATCGTAAAAGAAACATCATCAAGTACTTTCTTCCCCTGATCGTATGCAAAGGAGACATGGGAAAAGACAATATCCGTCCCCGAAGGCGCCGGCTGGCCTGCCCCGTCACAGGGTTCTTCTTCTCCCCGGATAATATAGTCCACACGCGCAAAAGACACGCCCGCCTTGCTCATGTCCGAAAGAATCCTCCCAAGCCCCCTGACCGGCCATACCAACACCGTATTATAAGAAGCAAACGCCACAAACTCGCCCACCGTCATGTTCCCGTGGACGGTTTCTATTGCTCCTAACACCACCACGGCAGCCACCTGAAGCCCTGTAATCAGATCTCCCACGCCCCAGTAAAGGCCTGACAATGTGCCAAGTCTGATCCACAGCCTGGCAAAAGCCTCATTTTTCTCCTGAAAACGATCCATCTCAAACTGCTCCCGTCCAAAAGCCCGCACCACACGCACGCCAGTAGCATTCTCCTGTACGACGGTAGACAGTTCGCCTTCCGCTTCGTCCGCATCCGTAAACCGTCTCGCAATCAGGCGGTAAAAAACGGCGGAGTACAGGACGATCACCGGCACGAACAGAAGCACCACAAAAGCCAGTTTTGGGTTCATGGACACCATAATTGTAAAGGAAATCCCCACCAGAAACGCCGTCCGGAACACTTCCAGAAGCTGCGTCACGACAAAATTCCGGATTACTTCCACATCCGAAGTACATCGCTGGATAATATCGCCGGTCTGGTTCTTATCATGCCAGCCCATGGGAAGCCGCTGTACATGGGAAAACAGATCATCTCTCATATTTTTGGCAAAATCTTCCCCGGCCCTGGCCGTACAGGCGCGGGTCACAAACATAAATATGCCGGAAAGCACTGCCACCGCCACGATCGCCAGCGCCAGAATCCAGAGATGCTCCGACAGGTACGGATACCTGTTTTTGCCCAGCACTTCATCAATACTGAAGCGAAAGATCTGCGGCGTCAGCGCATTCAGCGCCGTCGTCACAAAAGACGCCGCCACCGCACATAGAAAGTATCGTTTGGAACCATGAAAATATCGTAAAATCAACTCTGTTTTTCTGTATTTTTGACTCAATTTCTTCCGCCCTCTGATTCTTTTTATATGACCATTCTATGCGAATGCCTGTCTAAAGTCAACCTGAGGAAGATTTTTAACCGTTTTCAGGAATTTTTTCGGTCCTGCCAGTAAATCCTATATCCATGGCAAAGACAGTCAACAGCAAAACGGACAATATAAATAAGGAGATCTATTATGAACCTGAACTTAAAACCTGCCGGTGAATGCGCCTTTGACGCGGTATCTTTAGGAGAAGTCATGCTCCGCCTGGACCCGGGGGAAGGGCGTATCCGCACAGCCAGACAATTTCGCGTGTGGGAAGGCGGCGGCGAATACAATGTAATCCGCGGGCTGCGCAGATGTTTCGGACTGAAAACCGCCGTAATCACCGCCTTCGCGGACAATGAAACAGGAATGCTGATGGAAGACCTTATCCTCCAGGGCGGCGTAGACACTTCCCTGATCCGATGGATGAAAACGGACGGGATCGGGCGTATCTGCCGAAACGGTATTAATTTTACCGAGCGGGGCTTTGGCATCCGGGGTGCAACAGGATGTTCCGACCGCGCCAATACCGCGATTTCCAAAGCAACTCCCGAAGATTTTGATTTTGAACATATTTTCGGCGAACTGGGCGTACGCTGGCTGCATACCGGCGGTATCTATGCGGCGCTGTCCGCGCAGTCCTGTAAGACAATCCTCTCCGCCATCAAAACCGCCAAAAAATACGGAACCGTCATATCGTACGACCTGAACTACCGTCCATCCATGTGGAGCGCCATCGGCGGCCTTGAGAAAGCGCAGCAGGTCAATAAAGAGATCGCCCAGTATGTGGACGTCATGATCGGGAATGAAGAAGATTTTACCGCATGCCTGGGATTTAAAATTGAAGGAAACGACGAACATCTAAAAACGCTCAACATCGAAGGCTACAAAAAAATGATCCATGAAGCGGTTCATACTTATCCGAACTTTAAAGCGGTCGCCACTACGCTCCGTGAAGTAAAGACCGCTACCGTCAATGACTGGAGCGCGCTGTGCTGGGCAGAAGGAAAGATTTATCAGTCAAAGGATTACAAAGGACTGGAGATCATGGACCGGGTAGGCGGCGGAGACTCTTTTGCATCCGGCCTGATCTACGGCCTTATGACCGGCAAAGATGCCCGGACGGCTGTCAATTACGGCGCTGCCCACGGCGCGCTGGCCATGACCACGCCGGGCGACACGACCATGGCGTCTCTAAAAGAAGTGGAAGCAGTCATGGGCGGCGCAGGCGCCCGGGTGCAAAGATAATGAAATACAGTAAAATTTTAACAGGAGTTGTATGTCATGAATCAAATATTAGAAAAAATGCATGAGATCGGAATCATTCCCGTTGTGGTATTAAATGACGCAAAAGACGCGCTTCCTTTAGGAAAAGCACTGATAGAAGGGGGACTTCCCTGCGCGGAAATAACCTTCCGCACAAAAGCGGCGGAAGAATCCATCCGCATTATGTCCGAAAACCTTCCTGAGTTGTTGGTAGGCGCCGGCACTGTGCTGACTACAGACCAGGCGGACCGCGCCGTCTTATCCGGCGCTAAATTTATCGTAAGCCCCGGTCTGAACCCGAAAGTGGTACAACACTGTATCGACAAAAATATCCCTGTTGCCCCCGGCGTCGTGACGCCCGGCGAGATCGAAAAAGCACTGGAATTTGGCCTTAAAGTAGTCAAGTTCTTCCCGGCGGAGCCCTCCGGGGGACTCGCCATGATCCGGGCGGTCGGCGCTGCCTATACTGCTTTGAAATTCATGCCCACCGGAGGCATCCATCCAGGAAATGCGGCAGAATATCTGAAATCCGACAAAGTCCATGCGTGCGGCGGAAGCTGGATGGTAAAAGAAGACCTGATCACAGCCGGCGCGTTTGACAGGATCACAGAATTATGTAAAGAAGCGGCGCAGATCGTAAAGGATACCAGAAAATAAGATTGTATTCCCCGGCCCTTGTAAAAATTCCGGGGAATTATATTTTCTTATAGTAGATTCGCCGCATCAGCCCGCCGTATTTCTCCCTGGTGGCAATCAACTCATATCCGTTACTTTCCATACATTTGCAGCTTGCAGGGTTGTCCGGGGAAGCCGTAGCCATAAGATGGCAAAAGCGCGATGTATCTATCACCTGTTCGGCATACTGCATCATCCTGGACTGCAGATGATTTCCTCTGTATTCCGGCAGGACTACAGCAGACTCCATATGGGCCACTTTTGACAGTTCCTCCGGCGCAAGATGCGCGTCTTTTCCCAGATTATCTTCATGATCCATGGGATATCTGATGATAAAATTTCCCGCCATTTTACCATCCGGCGCATACGCAGCCACAATAAATCCCTCCCGCTCCATATGCGCTTCGATATATTCCAGATCACAGGGTACGAACAGGTCTTTATTCTCCATCCGGTCGTAGACTTCCTGCATTACCTGGTAAACCATCCCGGCTTCTGCCGGGTTTGCTGTCTTGATCGTCCACATTTCTTTTCACCTGTTCCTTTCCTTATACTTCAAATCTGTCGTATGCCTGAAAACAATCCAGACACAGTTTTTTGCCGTCCTGAAGACGGATCATCGGTTCCGCGGTCACTTCGCCGCACTGCTCACATCGCACGGAACGGAAAATACGCGCCCGTTCAGGAAGGGAAAATCCCGGCTCGGATACCGTAAACAGGTCTTTCGCGTCGCTTTTCATCCTGTAGGCAAACCGTTCCTCTTTGGACATCTCCGGTATTTCCTTCGCCACCAGACGCACTGCTTTTCCATCCGACCGGCGGAAGAATGAAAAAGCCTGTTTGCCGCGCATGCGGAACAGAAGGTTCCCTTTTCCCGCACTGCATCCTAACAACACCTGTATGGCGTCCACTCCGCAGGCGTCATTCTCCGCCACGCATACGATTTCCTCATCCTCAGAGCGCCCGGTCCCCAGCAGTTTCTTTGCGTACAGCGCTGCCCGGTAGCCGATCGCCAGCCCGCCGCAGGAATGCCCGTGAAACTCCACGCATTTTTCCCATAATTCATCTTGCATAGGATCACCTCAATTTCATATTCTGATAGTACAACTTTACCACAGGGGCATAGCTTTCGCAAGTTCAAGAACATGAATAATTACTAAGAAAACTACGGAGCCGCATCAAATGCCGCGGCTCCGTAGTTTTCTTTATTAGTCCAACTCTTCCCCATTGGACGCAATGACTTTTTTATACCAGTCAAAGGACTGCTTTTTATAGCGCTTCCCGCTGCCGGTTCCGTCGTCGTTTTTATCCACATAGATAAATCCGTACCGTTTGCGCAGCTCGCCGGTGGTGAAGGATACCAGGTCGATACAGCCCCAGGGCGTATAGCCCATCAGCTCTACGCCGTCCTCTTCCACGGCCTTTTTCAGCTCTTCAATATGCGCTTTTAAATAAGCGATCCGGGCAGGGTCTTCGCAGGTTTTGTCCGGTTTCAGTTCGTCGATGGCGCCAAAACCGTTCTCCACGATAAACAACGGCTTTTCATAGCGCTCATACAGAATATTCAGCGCGTAGCGAAGACCTTCCGGGTCGATGGTCCAGCCCCATTCGGTCGCCTTGGCGTAAGGATTTTCCACCGTGTACGGACTGCTTGCCTCGACTTTTTCGGATACGTCCACAAAAGACTGGGAATTGACTACATTGGACATATAATAAGAAAATCCAATATAATCCACCGTGCCTTCCGCCAGTATCTTTTCATCCTCCGGCCCCATCTCGATCTGATAGCCCTTACGCTCCAGAAGCTTCTTGGCATAATTCGGATAATGCCCGCGGCAATGGATATCCGAGAAGAAATACCGCATATGCATCTCCTGCACCGACAGCACCATATCTGCCGGGCGGCAGGAATAGGGATAGATCGGAACCATGGAGATCATACAGCCGATCCGGAAATCCGGGTTAATCTCATGTCCCAGTTTAACGGCAAGGGCGGAAGCAACCAGTTCGTTGTGCGCCGACTGATACATGGCCTGCTCCGGCTTCTCATACTGAGAGAATTTTACGCCGGAATTGGTCCAGCCAAAAATGTCGTTTTTATAATTCATCTGGTTGTTAATCTCGTTGAAAGTCATCCAGTATTTTACTTTATCTTTATAACGTTTAAAACACACCTCGGCAAATTTCACGAAAAAGTCGATTACCTTCCGGTTCATCCAGCCGCCGTACTCTTTCGCCAGATGCAGCGGCATCTCAAAATGGCTCAATGTAATAACCGGTTCTATGCCGTATTTTAACAGTTCGTCAAACAGATCGTCATAGAACTTAAGTCCTTCTTCGTTGGGTTCCTGCTCGTCGCCTTTGGGAAAGATGCGCGTCCAGGCGATGCTGGTACGGAAACATTTAAAGCCCATCTCGGCAAACAGCGCAATATCCTCTTTATATCTGTGATAAAAATCAATGGCATCATGATTGGGATAGCTTTCCCCTTCCAATACTGTATCTGTAATCCGGCGCGGGACTCCATGGGCGCCTGCAGTCAGGACATCACATACATTCGGCCCTTTGCCGCCGCAGTCCCATCCGCCTTCCAACTGATGCGCGGCAACTGCGCCGCCCCAGAGAAAATCTTTTGGTAAACTCATAAATATACTCCTTTTATTCTGTTTTTATCGTTTCACCGTCAGTAAATGTGCTCCCACAGTCGCTTTTCCGGACGTTCTGTCCGCCGCGATATCCGCGAAATCGTCCGCATTGCTGACAATAACCGGCGTGATTGTATCAAAACCTTCTTTTGCGATGGCTTCCAGATCAAATTCAATAAGCAGGTCGCCCTTTTTGACCTTATCTCCCGCCTGCACTTTTGCGTCAAAATATTTGCCTTCCAGAGACACTGTTTCCAGTCCGATATGGATCAGCATCTCCACGTCGTCTTTGACAAGCCCGATGGCATGTTTCGTTTCAAATACCATGGATACTTCACCGTCAAACGGCGCATACAGTTTTCCTTCCGAAGGGATCACCGCCACGCCTTTTCCGAGGATCTCGCCGGAGAAAGTCGGATCATTGACTTCCGTCAGCGGTTTTAATTCGCCGTTTAAGGGACAGAAAATATCCGCATTGCCTGCTGGAGCCGCGCCTGCTGCGGGCGCTGATGATACGGCCGCCGGTTCCGAACTGTTTCCACCGGCTGCCGGTACTGTCTCCGGTTCCTTTTCATCACAGCCGATAATCTGCACCAGTACCACAGTAATCACGATCGTAGCGGCCACGCCGATCATCATACCTGTAAAAGAAGTCGGGTTCTCTCCTATGGCATTGACGGTCGTCAGAAGACCCGGAAGCCCTGCATAGACGTAATATACCGTATTAAAAAAGCTGATGATAACCGCACCCACAGCGCCGCCGATGCAGCCTGCAATAAACGGTTTTTTCAGACGCAGGGTAACGCCGTAAATCGCCGGTTCCGTGATTCCGAAGATACCTGTAAGCCCCGCGGAAAACGCCACGTTTTTAATATCGCTTTTCTTTGTCTTGATGAAAACACCCAGGCAGGCAGCCGCCTGTGCAACAACCGCGCAGGTCTGGAACGCCTGGAACGTATCACAGCCATTGTTTGAAAAGTTTGCCAGAACCATAGGCGTCACACCCCAGTGTACGCCAAAGATAACGAATACCTGCCAGATACCGCCTACAATCATTGCCGCAAGTACCGGAACGGTATTTACAAGTGTATTATAACCAAATGCAATGGCATTAGCCAGTCCGTCAGACACCGGTCCGATAATCAGGATCGTAGCCGGCACCATAACAACCGCGCAGATGAAAGGAACAACCAGCGCTTTGATCACATCCGGCACACGCTTTTCCAGAAAATGCTCCAGATACGAAAGGATCAATACCAGGAACAAAGGCGGCAAAACCGTGGAAGTATAGGTCGTCTGCGCCATATTAAAGATAAGGAACTTAACTGCCTCCCCATCCGCGATGCGCGCCGCGATGGCGCCCCAGTCGCTGTTGACTAACGCCAGACAGCACCACATGGCAATAAAGGTATTGCATTTAAAATGTTTGGATGCCGTAACCGCAATCAGCACCGGCAGGAATGTAAAAGGCGTCCAGGAAATAAAGCTTAATACTTCATAAGTACCGGTCTGGGCAAAAGCCGGAGCAAAATGCGTGATGATAATCAGTGCGCCCTGTACCAGTCCGGCCGCCGCCAGAACATATACAAAAGGAGCAAATACAGCGGACATGGTAGCGATCACACGGTTCGCCAGACTTTGCTTAACCTCCGGCTGTGCGCTTTCATCCAGGTTCAGAAGCTGGCTTAATTCGTTGTACACATCTTTTGCATGGGTACCGATTACGATCTGGTACTGTCCGCCTTTTTCTACCACCTGGATCACTGCGGGCATGGATGAGATCTGTTTTGTGACCTCTGCCGACGGGGATTCTTTCAGTACCAGACGCAGTCTGGTGGCGCAGTGCGCTGCGCTGACAATGTTGGATTCGCCCACCGCATCTTTAATATCGCGGGCGAGTTTTCCATAATCTCTTACTTTTTGAGCCATTTGCTCGTCCTCCTTGTTTTTTAATGATTTTTTATAACGAAAAACCCGAACGCGCTTCCCTGAAACTCCCCGGTCTATCCGGGCAGCTTTTAAGAAAACACATTCGGGTTTTGCCTACCGTGTAGTAACAAGCCCTCTTTGTGCGGCTTATAAAATAATAGATCCGTTACAACTTTGTCGTAACTCTGACAATATGTACCGTGAGAAACGTGATCTCCTCCGCGCTCAAGGTAAAGTTATATTGCTTTTTCAAATAATCCTGAATCTTTTCCGCGCAGCGGAACTGTCTGGGGTTCTTCTTTTTCATCAGTTCATACATCTCATCCGGACCGCCGTCCATGAGCTTATGGTCCAGCGCCCGCTGGGCGAAAAACAAAAGATGCGTGGTAAAACGCTGATAGTCCAGTGACTGCTCATCAAACTCCATATGAAACGCGTACCGCACAATATTCAGAGAATTTTGTATGATCTCGGTCATCTGCTGGGTATAGTTCATATTGCAGTCATATTCCGCATTTACAATATGCAGCGCGATGGAGCCTGCCTCGTCTTTGGGAAATTCCAACTGCATGGTCTTCTGGAGCAACTCCAGCGCATATAACCCGATGGCATATTCCGCCGGATACAGCTTGCTGGTCTCCCATTGCAGCGCGTTGCGAAAAGTGATTCCCTGTTTCATACGCTCGATGGCAAAGCTGATATGATCTGTCAACGTAATATATACGTTTTTATTCAGCTTCTTCTTAAGCGTCTCCCGGGCGTAATCAATAATCCGGGCGGAAAGCTCGATCACTTCCACATCCACTTCCAGAAATAACTGCTTCAGTTTCTCCGTGGACGCGCCGGTATCCATCCGGAAGATCTTGTCGATCTTCTTTTTGTCAATCGCTTCCCCCGGCTTTGCCTGCCATCCCAGTCCCCGTCCTACCAGAAGAACTTCGCGGCCCCGCTCGTCCAGAGAACTCACGATATTGTTATTGAGCACTTTATGAACGATCATGATGCCACTCCCTCTCCTGATTTAGACATAAAAAAAGCCAAACTCAGAATATATGCCCACATATAGCGCAAAAACTGACGTTTGGTTTTGCCTGATCGAACAGTAACAAG
This sequence comes from Lachnospiraceae bacterium UBA7182, assembly GCA_002491115.1. Lineage (GTDB taxonomy): Bacteria > Bacillota > Clostridia > Lachnospirales > Lachnospiraceae > Hominiventricola. The sequence goes on from DKVI01000012.1 coordinate 15,770, forward strand.
CCAAAAATAACTTTTGTATTTCATTGATGGTATCATAACAAAACATCGCAAAACTGTCAACAGAATTTATGAAAAAAATATATTTTTTGTAATTTTACCAAAATTTCCTTCCGTTTTTATACATTTTATACAATTTTTACCTGATGTTAAATCCTTTAACAGATATGGTTGACATTCTCGATATTCGAGTATATACTGAAAACAGCAATTCTCGAATATCGAGAATACAGAGGAAACACCATGCCAAGAGTAAAATTTCAGACGCTTACCGAACAGATGTTTTATATTCTTCTCTGCCTGAAAGAGGAATGCTACGGAATGGATATTTTAGATAAAGTTCCCGCCATGACTAAAGGCCGTGTCCATGTGGGCTCCGGCACGCTGTATCACCTGCTGGAACAGTTTTCAGACGCCGGGATGATCCGTGAGACAAAGGTGGAAGGCCGGCGCAGAAGTTATATTCTGACTGAGACCGGAAAAGACACACTGGATAAAGAATACCGGCGGATCTGCGCACAGGCGCTTGACTATCGCCGGATCTGGGAGGAGGAAAATCCATGAGAGACATAAAACGCAGACTGGAAACCTATTCCTTTTTCGACCGCACAGGCATCGCGGCGCATCTTACCTCCATGGCAGAAAAAGGCTGGATGATCGAAAAACTGACGAATTTCGGCTGGATCTACCGGAGGACAGGGCCAAAACGGCTGACTTTCTGCGTCACCTATTACCCGGAAGCCTCCGATTTCGATCCGGCTCCTGACGAAAATCAGAATACTTTTTATGACTTCTGCCAACACTCCGGCTGGACTCTGGCCGCTTCATCCGCACAGATGCAGATTTTTTATACGAATCAGGAACAGCCTGTCCCCATCGAGACGGACCCTGAACTGGAAATAAAGAATATACACCGCGCGGCAAAGCGGGGATTTCTGCCCGGTTACATCCTTCTGCTGATCGTCACACTTTTAAACAGCGGACTGTTTATCTATACGCTGGACACAGACCCTGTCAGACTGCTCTCCAGCAATACCAACCTGTTTACCGGTTCCTGCTGGCTGCTTCTTCTGCTCCTCTGCACGGCGGAACTGGGCGGATATTTTTCCTGGCGGTTCAAGGCGCAAAAAGCGGCAAAGCGGGGTGAATTTCTGCCTTTTAAAAGCACGCGCCGGATACAGCGTGCTGCTGTTTTCTATGTATTATCTGCAGGTTTATGCTGGCTTGTGGGCAGAATTGTGTCCGGTTCCCCTTTGCAGGGCTTCCTTTCGGTCATGATGGTTCTGTATATGGCCGCGCTCTTCTTTTTTGTCAATTTTTTTAAAGAAGCCCTTAAGAAAAGAAACACACCCGCCAAAGTCAATCAGTTTGTCACTGTTTTCTCCTGCTTTGTGCTGGGCCTTACTTTTATGGGAGTTTTAACCTTTGCCACTCTGTACGCTTCCGGCCGGGGATGGTTCGCGGGAAAAAACGACACTTATGAATATCACGGAAGTACGTTCACCGTCTATCTGGATGATCTGCCTCTGACGGTGGAAGATCTGCTGGATGTGGAATATGACGGATATATCAGGCAGCGGACCGGCGACGAATCCTTTCTGTTAAGGCAATTTGAGATGGAACAGCAGGCCAGGCTGGATGCAGAACATTTTGGCGATATGCCCGGACTCCGATATACGATTACGGAAGTCAGGCTTCCGTTTCTCTATAACCTGTGCAAAGACGCCCTGCTGCGAAAGCAGAACGTCACTCGCAACCTGCATACACCGGAAGGGCAAAAAAGCCTGTACCAGCCTGCGGATGCCGCGCCCTGGGATGCCCTGGAAGCCTACCGGCTGTTCGACCAGGACACCGGCGCAAGGAACCGTTACCTGCTGTGTTATGAAAAGCGCTTCATTGAGATCGACTTTGACTGGGAGCCGACTTCGGAGCAGATGGAAATTGTGACGAAACGGCTGGATTTATAAAATCTCAAATATGTTATCACATAAAATAAAGGGCTTCCCATGACTTTTTATATCATGGAAAACCCTTTATTTAAGCAGATTTTTAGAATTTCCCGGCGTCTGCCGCTTCCTGTACGGAAACAGCCACCGCAACAGTCATGCCGACCATGGGGTTGTTGCCTGCGCCGATCAGACCCATCATCTCAACGTGAGCCGGAACGGAGGAAGAACCTGCGAACTGCGCGTCAGAGTGCATACGGCCCAAGGTATCGGTCATACCGTAGGAAGCCGGTCCGGCCGCCATGTTGTCCGGGTGAAGGGTACGGCCTGTACCGCCGCCGGATGCAACGGAAAAATATTTCTTTCCTGCTTCTGTTCTCTCTTTTTTATAAGTACCTGCTACCGGGTGCTGGAAACGGGTCGGATTGGTGGAGTTACCGGTGATGGAGACATCCACATTCTCTTTCCACATGATAGCAACGCCTTCCGGAACGCTGTTTGCGCCGTAGCAGTTGACTTTCGCGCGAAGCCCCTCAGAATAGGATTTGCGGAATACTTCCTTTACTTCGTTGGTATATGGATCATATTCGGTCTCTACATGGGTAAAGCCATTGATCCGGGAGATGATCTGAGCCGCGTCTTTGCCAAGTCCGTTCAGGATGACGCGAAGCGGTTTTTTACGGACTTTATTCGCTTTCTCTGCAATACCGATTGCGCCTTCAGCAGCCGCGAAAGATTCGTGCCCTGCAAGGAATGCGAAACAGTCGGTCTCCTCTTCCAGGAGCATCTTGCCCAGATTGCCGTGCCCAAGGCCTACTTTACGGGTATCTGCAACCGAACCCGGAATACAGAATGCCTGAAGGCCTTCGCCGATCGCCGCTGCCGCATCTGCAGCTTTTCTGCAGTTTTTCTTGATCGCGATGGCAGCGCCTACAATATAAGCCCAGCATGCGTTCTCAAAACAGATCGGCTGAATCGATCTTACCTGTGCGTATACGTCCAGTCCTGCGTCTTTTGTAATCTTTTCAGCTTCCTCAAGAGAAGCAATTCCATAGCTGTTTAATACAGCGTTGATTTTATCAATACGTCTTTCATATGATTCAAATAATGCCATTTTCATCTACCTCCTCGGAATCACTCTTTACGCGGGTCAATGATCTTAACCGCATCTGCCACACGGCCGTACTGGCCTTTTGCCTTTTCCCATGCAGTATTAGGGTCATCGCCCTTTTTGATAAAGTCAGTCATCTTTCCAAGGGACACATACTGATATCCGATAATCTGATCCTCTGCATCCAATGCGATACCGGTCACATAACCTTCTGCCATCTCCAGATAACGGGGGCCTTTTGCCAGTGTGCCGTACATGGTACCGATCTGGGAACGGAGTCCTTTGCCCAGGTCCTCAAGGCCAGCACCAACAGCAAGTCCGTCCTCAGAGAATGCAGACTGGGAACGTCCATAGACGATCTGCAGGAACAGCTCTCTCATGGCGGTGTTGATAGCGTCGCATACCAGGTCTGTGTTCAGAGCTTCCAGAACCGTTAAGCCAGGAAGAATCTCAGAAGCCATAGCTGCGGAATGAGTCATGCCGGAACATCCAAGCGTCTCGATGAGCGCCTCCTGGATAATCCCTTCTTTTACATTCAGGGACAGTTTACATGCACCCTGCTGCGGCGCACACCAGCCGATTCCGTGTGTAAAACCGGAGATGTCTTTGACTTCTTTTGCCTGCACCCATTTTGCTTCTTCCGGAATCGGAGCAGCGCCATGATGAACGCCCTGCGCTACCGGACACATTTCTTCTACTTCACGCGAATAAATCATTTGTTTGAAACTCCTTTCAAGTTATCATATTAGGCCGTAAGGGGTAAGGCCTCATACATGTTTATTTTCTCACAAATCGACCGGATAGTCCAGCAATTTTTTCCTGATCATGAAAAAAGAGTTACATTTCAGGCCAGTCAGGTTCTTCCAGCGTATCGAATCCCTCCATCTTCCTTGCGCCGTAGACGCTGGGATAGTATCCTTCCTGCCCTTTGTATCTGGTATTCTGCCAGCCTACCGTAAACCTGTAATATCTGGTTACCTGGATCTGCGTAAATACATCTTCCACATCAAATTTTCCCTCTAAAGAATCCTCCGTGATCTCGTATCTTTGCTCAATCCCGTCTTTGTCTTCGCAGATAAATATGTAAACCTCTTCGCTTCCACCATCCTCATTCTCACGGCTTACAGTTGTCTTATCGACAACTTTTACTTCCTGCATCCATGTCTCGGGCGTCCGCCCGGAACTGCTGTTTCCTGCCCATGTCAGCAGCAGGATAAACAAAAAGATCAGCGCCAGTCCGCCCAGGATCTTTCTTATATCCATCTCTACCACCATGGAATCTTCCATCTGTGCTCCTTTACGAACCCCGATCGCGATCAGTATAAGACCCACTATAATCAGCACGATAGCGCCTGCCAGGATCAGTCTTACGCCGCCCATTCCTATCATATTACTATTTCCTCCTTTATTCCGCTCTTGCTGTATCTGATTATACAGCATTCCCGGACAATTTACCACCGATTTTCAAAAAGCCCCTCAGGCAAATGCTGTGAGAGGCTTTAGAGCGCTTACGTATGATTTCTTAACATTGCCACTCCCCGTTTCATTTCTACAGGAGTATATCCGGCTTCCTCAAAATATCCGGCAAGTTCCGTCTCCAGAGGGTCTTCGATCAGTTCCGGGATATATACCAGATCCGGCATTTCATGTGCCTGTTCATAGTAGCGCGCAAGCAGACTGCCCTCTGCCGGTATCTCCCAGGTCGTATAGGAAGCTGCCCTGGCGTCCGCGTCAAGATAGATCCAGGGCGCCAGCCCGGCCACCAGCAGGCGGCTGTCTTTCGTAAGCCCCAGACTTTGCATATCCGAAAGGGTTTCCTGATAGAGCTCCTGATTTTCCTTTGTGGTACGGATTCCCTTCATGGGGCCTTCTGTCATAGGGGCGTTCAGCGCAGGCAGCGGATCATCCCCCCATACATAAGTTACTCTCAGGCGGGCCGTCGTCAGGATCTGAATACCGCAGACACAAAAGAAAAGCACACAGGCGGCAGAAGGCTTTTTCCACGTTTTCAGATGATCCCACAACAGATAGACGGACGACGCGGACACCAGCCAGTAAGCCGAAGATACGGCCAGAATCCCCGTATCCGCGGCCATGTGGATTAAATAAGTAATAAACAGCGCCGGAAGATACCAGCAGATAAAAATTCTCTTCTTCCGCTCCGGATTTGTCATATAGGCGGCCAGGCCAAGAAAACTTACGGGAACCTGGATAAAATTCATGGGCACATGATCCCAGATCAGGCCGTAATACAGTAAATAAGCAGCCGTTACCATTCCTGCCGCTCCCATATAAAACCAGCCGGGGATACGCTTTTTTTTGTCCAGAAAAAACAAAAGCCCGCAGATTCCCGCCGTACAAAGCACGCCGCCATAGTAACGCCACATGCGCTCGATGTATTTTATTGTCTTCTCCCATACCGGCTTCTGACGTTCAGCGTCGTTGATAATAGGGTCCAGGCTTTGGATGACTTCCTGCAGGCTGCCTCTGGAAAATACAAATAACAGAAAAACGATCAGCACAAGCCCCGCCCCCACCGTCAGCCAGAACAGGCTGTGCCAGCACACTACACCGGTTTTCTGTTTCCTGCATACAGTGTTGACGATGCAAAACAGCCCATAGACCAGGTATAAAAACAATGTATAAGGATTCGCCAGCACTGTAAAAGCGGTCAGAATCCCCAGAAGAATCCATCCTCCTTTCCCCCACTTCCTGCCGCTGGCAAGAGCACAGAAAATCAAATACAAAAAGGCAATCGCCAGCGTATTATAGGAAAACGCGCTGATATTAAAGGGAGCGAACACAAAATAGGATATCCCGCAGACCGCCGCCGGAAGTCTTTGTTCTTTCATCAGGCCAAAGCCTGCACAGGCCACTGCCGCCTGGAATATCACAAAGGAAATCCTTGTAACCAGCACAATCCCCTCTGTCCCCCCTAAAATACAGGTCACAAGCCATACGAAAGGATAGAGAAGAAATGTAAATAACTGTCCGTTGTTCCATTCGTCCACCAGCATGCCGTCCCCCTGAACGAATCGGCGTGTCATACTCAGGTAATAAATCTCGTCATTTTTGTTAAATCCGTAAAACTGCCGGAAGATAAATACAATCCCCAGCGCCAGCAGGCAAAGCAAAAATACTGCCGTTATTTTCTTTTCTGTTTTTTTCTGCATAAGGTCCTTCCTCTTGTTTCCTTTCAGGTTCCGCATCCGCTGCCCGGCGAATATGCTGACTCATTGCAACATGCGAATCCAAAATCATCTGCAAAAGCAATATCAATGACCATAATACCACAAGCCGGCTGTTTTTCCAATCAAATATAACTCCCATCTTCAAAAGCGATATACAAGCGTATCCCCCCTTACAAGGCCAAACACCTTATAAGGGGGGATACTGTATTATGAGTTATTCAAAGCAAATACTGAAAACTGGCATGTTATAAAATTATATTGTACGTGTCCCTGTATAGTTACCTTTCCCTTTTATTGTGGTTTTATTCTTGTTGACAGTATAATCCACACCTTCTTTCAGCATGCTTCTTCCGTCCATTACGACAAGTTTACCACCGGCATCCTTCGTCACTGCAATCGAATCGTCCTTTATATTTTTAGCAGTGATCTTGAAGGTTACGGTTTTTGTCAGTCCGTATCTACCCAGACCTGTAATTACGGCTTTAGCAGTTCCTTTATTCAGGTTATTGATATAGGATATTGTATAATCTGTCCCTTCTGTCAATGTCGAGGAACCCATGGTAACCGTAAGTTTCGGCGTATGCAGTCTGCCTGTATAGCCTTCGGGTGATATTTTAGCAGTCTTTACTTTCGAAATTTTTACCTCATAATAATGACAGGTGGTTTCGAAGGTTCCGGAATAATTTCCTGTTCCCTGAATCGTAACCGGGCAAATGCCATTGGTATCCGGTGTGCCGGGCGTAACGTTGTAGTCTTTGCCGCTACTCAGTTTCTTTTTGCCCCATTTTACTACAGGTTTGGGAACGGCGCTGCCTTTTTTAAGCACATCTGCGCAGGTCACCGTAATATCATCCGCCTCCAGACTCTTACCTGCAATCGTAAAAGAAGCTGAGGCTGTGCCATTATATGCTCCTTTACCGGTAACCGTTACCGTAGCCGGTGTTCCGGTCACCCTGGTATTATTGCTGTATTTCACTTTATAATTCTTTGCGGAAAGAACGTTCCCGTCATAGCTTACATAAACAGTCGGTTTAATTGCTTTTCCGGTATATGTAACTTCTTTTTCCGCAAGATAGACATACAGACCCTTCTGGGCGGTATTTACATAACTAAAGCTTAAATCCACATAGCCCGGTACAGATACCGCGATCTCATAGATGCCTTCTTCTTTCACAGGCGCCGCTTCTTTATTCAGGCTTCCGTCGGCATTGATGACTGCCACAGCACCTCTTCCGGAAGCCGCATAAGAAACTTTGTTAACCGAAACGGCTGTGATTGCTTTCAGATACGCATCAAAATCCGCCTGGGCAGAACCGGCTTTTAGTACCAGTTTATTAGTTTCAGAATCATACGCAGCAGGCAGATCAGAAGTATTCAGACTAAAGGAAGCCTGCATATCTGCATAAATGTTTTGCCTGTCGTGAACTGTCAGCGTATAAACGCCTTTTGCCGCCCCGCCAAATGTAATCTTCGTTTTCGTAGCCGTAATGCTGCCTGCAGTGTTTCCGCCGGCGTCTTTTACGATATACTCCGCGTCAAAGCCTTTCGGCATTCCGGTAATCTTTACCTTGGCGCTTCCTTTACCAAGCAACGCGTCTGCCACTGTCAGTGTATAGTTAAATTTCACCGGCACATAAACAGGTGTCTTTAATGGAACTACATAGATACCGCTGCTGGTATAGTAGGTAACCTGATTGATCGTCTGACCCATCATCTTTGCATAATGCGCAGAGGATGTGGGGCAGCCGTGCACTGCATCCGTGAATCCTGTACACCAGGAGAGCCTGGTCTTCTGCCAGATATTTTCCATATGGCGCAGACCATAGTCACTGCCCTCTTCCGTGCCGATCACGACTCCATATATGCTGGATACCTCATTCAAAGCATCACAGGTCAGGTTAAGCTGGTAATCTCCGTAACTTGTTTCCGTGAGAAATTCTGCGTCTGCCGCTTCCAGTGTGACAGCTTCGCCCCGGATCGCTCCGAAGATCAGAGTTCCGTCGTCCCCTACAGACACTTCCTTATACATCGCAGGAGCTTCATCCAGTATATAATAAGAATAGCTGGGCTTCTCAAACAGAGCCTCTTTTCCTTTATAGGTGGTCGTACTGGTCTGGCCTCTGTTGGTCACGGTGATCTCTACAAAATCCGCGTCTGTCACCATCGTATAGTTTGACAGATCCGTTGTTCCTGATATTTTCACCGGGAAGATCACGCCTGTGATATCTGAACCGTCAGCATTCACATGATAAGATCCGCCTGCCAGTGTCCCTGTCCTGGTCTTATTCAAAGTTGCCGACGTAAATGCATCCACCGGATATGCGTTATTCAGGTCTGCCTGATAGAAATCCGCATAGGGGATATTCATCAGTACCCAGTCATAATCTACCGTATAGTCAAAGGTTACAGCATCCTTATAGCCCAAAGCTGCTACGGATATTTTGTAAGTTCCTCTTTTTACAACAGGTTTCGCGTCTGTCTTTAAACTTCCGTCAGCATTGATGATCACGACAGCACCCCTGCCGGAAGCCGCATAGGATGTTTCATTTACTCTAACAGACGAAATCGCTTTTACAAATTTCTCCAGATCTTCCTGGCTGTATCCTTCCGCCGGCACCAGTTTAAGGCTTTCTGCATCATATTTAACCGGCATATTGGCGGTTGAAAGCACAAAGGATGTCTGAATATCCGCATATTTATTTCCTTTGTCATGGATCAGCAGCGTATATTCACCGTTTGCTGCGTCTTTGGCAAAGGTGACGGTTCCTTTTCCGTCCGCAACGGTTACGGCAGCGTCTTTTAATCCGTCCACGGTGTATTCCGGGCTGTAATCCTCCGGCATGCCGGTAAGCTCTACGGCCGTGCTGCCGCTGTCAAGCATCGCGTCTGCCACTGTCAGCGTATAAGCAAATTTCACAGGCACATAGACGGATTCTTTCAAAGGGACTTCATAAATACCGTCACTGGTATAATAAGTCACCCGATTGATCTTCTGCCCCATGATCGTTTTATAATGCTCAGAAGATGTGGGGCAGCCATGCACATCTTTGGTAAATCCGGTCGCCCAGGAAAGTTTCGTCTTTTGCCAGATGTTCTCCATATGGCGCAGACCATAGTCACTGCCTTCTTCTGTGTGAAGAATTACGCCGTAAATAACCTCTGCTTTGGACAGTTCTTCCTGCGTCAGGTTAAGCTGATAATCTCCATAACCTGTTTCTGTCAGGAACTCCGCTTCTGCATTTTCCAGCGTTTTTGCCGTGCCCTGTACCGGTCCGAAATTCAGATTCCCTTCCTGATCCACTGACAGTTCTTTATAGAAAGCGGGAGCTTCGCTCAGCACATAATACGAATAGCTTGCACCCTCGAACAAAGCGTCTTGTCCTTCATATTTTGTCGTGCTGGTCTGGCCTCTGTTGGTCACGGTAATCTCTACGGAAGTTTTGTCTGTGACTCTGGTATATTTGGACAGATCGACCATCCGGGATAATTTCACCGGGAAAGTCACGCCCGTGATATCCGATCCTTTCGGATCCACATGGTAAGATCCGCCTGCCAGACTGCCTGTTCTGGTCTTATTCAGCGTTGCCGAAGTAAATGCGTCCACATCCACTGTATTCTTTACATCCGCTTTATAGAAATCCGCATAGGGGATATTCATTAAAAGCCATGTATCTTCCACAGCATAATCAAACGTAAACTCTTTGTAACCGGTCGCCAGAATGGTTATTTTATACGCGCCGGTCGCAGCGATCGGATCCGCGTCTCTCTTAATGCTGCCGTCTGCATTGACGATCGTCACAGCGCCTCTGCCGGCTGCCGCATAAGATCTCTCGCCCACTTTCACTGATGCGATCGCTTTGACATAATCGGCCACATCTTCCTGTGTGTAATTTTCCGCCGGGGACAGCTTATACTCTTTGCTGTCATAAACGACCGGCATGCTGGAGGTTGTCAGTATAAAGGATGCTTTTAGATCCGCATACTTTCCTGCTTTATCGTGAATCAACAAAGTATGAGCGCCTTTTTCCGCGTCTTTGGCAAAAGTAATCGTTCCTTTTTCCGCATCCACAGCAGCATCTTTTAAACCGTCTATTGTATATTCCGCGTTATAATCTGCCGGAAGGCCGGTAAGATTCATTGTCGTACTTCCACTGTCAAGAGAAGCATCGGCTACTTCCAGGCTATACGTAAATTTGACCGGCACATAGACTCCCTGCGCAAGCGAAACCTCATAAATTCCCTGATCAGTATAATAGGTAAGTCCGGTAATAGTCTGACCCATCATATTTTTATAATGTTCAGAAGATGTGGGGCAGCCATGTACATCTTTGGTAAATCCGGTCGCCCAGGAAAGTTTTGTCTTCTGCCAGATATTCTCCATATGGCGCAGGCCGTAATCACTGCCTTGTTGATCACCGTTTTTTGTATGAACAATTACGCCGTAAATGATTCCTGCGTTGGACAGTTCTTCCTGCGTCAAGTTCAGTTGGTAATCCCCATAGCTTGTTTCCGTGAGAAATTCCGCCGATGCAGTTACCTTTTCAGGCGAAGCGGCTGCCGTTCCTTTTGTCTCACCAAAAGACAGGCTGCCGTCTTCTGCTACAGTTATTTCTTTATAAAAAGTCGGCTCTTCTGTCAGTTTATAATAGGCATAGCTTTCATTCTCGAACAGCGTATCTTTTCCTATATAGGTTGTTTCGCTGGTCTGTCCTCTGTTGGTTACGCTGATTGTAACAGTGTCAGTATCTTTTACTTCTTTATATTGGGACAGATCGGACAGCCTGGTTCCCTCGGGAATTTTTACAGGAAAAGTCACGCCTGTAATATCTTTTCCCGTGGGGTCCACATGATAAGATCCGCCTGCCAGCGTACTCGTCCTGGTTTTGTTCAGGGTAGCCGAAGTAAACGCATCTACCTCTACATCATTATTGCCCAGCTCCGCTTTGTAAAAGTCATTATATGGAATGTTCATCAAAGCCCAGATGTCTTCTGTTGTTTTTTCAGAATTATCCTGTTTATCGTCATCCTCTTTCGGAGTTTCGGGAGTAGTTCCTGCTCCTTCTTCGCCGTCGTCGGATTGTCCGGCATCGCTTTCGCTGCCGCTTCCTGACTCTCCCTGCTCTTCTGAACCGGAGCCGCCGGGTGATGGTTCTTCCGTATCAGAATCCGGATTTTCTTCGGGTACAACTGTATCTGTCCCCGTATCCGTTCCGGATTCCGCTCCCGCAGCAGGGAACACAGGAGCCGCCGACGCCGTCACCGGGCACATGCTTACAACCATGGATGCCGACAGCACGGCCGCAAGTATCCTGGCCTGCAAATTCTTCCTTCTCATAAGGTTCCTCCTTTTGCTTACTTGATAAATTTTATTAATAAGTTAGCGTACACTAACTATTAACCAAAATCCTGCTTAGAATCTGTCATTCTGATTTTCTACTGCGCGATCACATCCGGAACGTCGCTGTCGTTCCCGTTACCTGCAGCAGGTATGACTGTCGCCACCAGCTTATGGGGCAGACAGACGATCGTCTGTTTTTCCACATGGATCTTTCCCTGGCGGATACAATATTGATCCGGGCAGTCTGCTTCCTCCATCCAGATCTCGCCGGAACGGATCAAAAGCCTGTTGTGGCCGGAAGCCTGGCGGATCTCTATTTCCCTGTCTTCCGCCAGGCTGTAGGTTCCGTATACCTCTCCGTCCAGCGTGATCTGTACCTGTATTCCTTCGTTATTTCCCGCAGCTTTTACATACCAGGCCAGAGCCGCCGCTGCCAGAAGCACTGCCGCAATCAGTATCGTGTCCAGTTTGGTCAATGTTTTCTTCATACTCAGATTCCCAGCCATAAAAATAACAGTAAAAGCGCTGCCGCGCGCATAAGCGTAAGCCAGAGCTCATTCCCTTTTAATCCGGGCAGGCCGCAGTGTATATTCCCTTTCGGACATGTATCGATACATTTAAGGCACATAAAACAATTGCCCTGCGCCGCAGGCGCATCCTGTGGCACAAGTTCAATACCGGAGGGACATTTTTTTGTGCATCCGCTGCACCCTTTGATACAGTTTTCCCTGTCTCTGCAAAGAGAAAACAAAGGCAGCACCGGCAGCAATGAAAACACCGCTCCCATAGGACAGAAGAACCTGCAAAAAAACCGTTCCTGCACACACATCCCGATCAGTAAAAGCAGCAGGACCGCCAGTCCCGGTATGTAACCTCCCAAGGCAAAATTGCCTGCCCGAAGCATGGAAAAAACGTCCCACGGACTGATCCCCTGCATTTGGGAGTAGACACCCCCAAAGCAGGCAAGAACAATCAGTGCCAGCACCGCATATTTTAAAAACGTCAGCCTCTTCGCCCAGATTTCGGACAATTTAACCGGCTTTTTTTTAAGTTTTTTGCAGACCGTTACATACAGCGCATGTACGGCGTCTCCAAAACTTCCAAACGCACAGGCAAATCCGCAGAAAAATCTGCCGAATACAAATGTATAGATGCACAAAGCGATCAATACCGACGTAAAAGAAGTCAGTCCTACCGCTTCTCCTGCTCCTATACGGGTAAAGATATATTTTACGCCTGAAAAAGCAGCCGTAAATACGGACGGGAAGAAAATAAAGCAGATTACCTGAATCGCCGCCCGAAGCCGGACACGCACTTTCTTGTCGTATTTATTCATTGGACTGCACCGCCTTTTCAAGTGCCTGGGCAGTAGCTTCACGGATCGCGGTGGAACTGAAGGTCGCGCCGCTTACCAGATCCACCTCGGCACTCTGTGCTTCCAAAATCTCGGGAATCAGGTCTTTTGCCATGGAAAGATAGGCGTTGTCTTCTCCTTCTGCCTCAACCACCTGTACATCCTTAATATTTCCTTCTTCAATGGAAACTTCCACTTTTACAGTCCCTCCGAAACCCTGCGCTTCTCCTTCATAAATGCCGTCCTGCATCAGCAGAATGCCGCCTGCATCCTGCTGGTCCTCCGCTTTGGTTTCTATATGGGCCCTGGCGCTCTCAAGTTCTGCCGTAAGTTCCAGTATCTGTTCATCTTTCTGACGTGCTTCCAGTACATGATTATAATTAAGCAAAATTCCTCCAACAATCAGGACGCTTACCAGTTTGATCCAAAAGTCTTTCACTGTCCATTTCCTCCCGGCTGTATCGTTGCTTTCTTAAGGGCGTTCTGACACGCCTCTATCATGGCCCTGGAAGAGCAGGTCGCTCCGGATACGCTGTCGATTCCTTCCGGAACTCCTTTTTCCAGGATCTGACTTACAATCCCCGGATATTTTGAAGTGCCGTTTGCCGCCCGGTTAATATAAGGAATATTGCCGGAATCTCCGTCTCCTTTTATATTGGTAACAGATATAATTTTGTCGGCTTCCACAGTGATCGTCACCGACAGGTTATAATCGTCAAAATCATAATACGCATCCGAGCCGTACAGATCATAGCAAACCGCAGAACTTTCATAGGTTCCGTTCGTATAAATTATCCCCTGCTTATCGTCGTTATTTCCCGGGTCGTCTCCACTTCCCGGATCGTCTTTGTTCCCCGGATCATCTCCGCTTCCCGGATCGTCTTTATTTCCTGGGTCGTCTTTGTTCCCCGGATCGTCTTTATTTCCTGGGTCATCTTTATTTCCCGGATCGTCTCCGCTTCCCGGATCATCCCCAGTTCCGCCCTCCGCGGCCTTCTGCGCTTTCGCAAGCGCGTCTTTGATCGCGTCGAGAATGCCTCTGGAACTGAAGGTCGCTCCGCTCACCAGATCTACTTCGACGCTCTGCGTCTCCACTACTTTTGCAGCCACTTCTTTTGCTCTGTTTAAGAAAGTCTCGTCATCCAGAGCCTGGGTCACCAGAATCGCTTTTGCCGTCTCGTCCTGGATAATAACGGCTGTCGTAATGTCTCCCTGAAACCCTTCTCCTGTCCCGTAATAAATACCTTCCGGATAGGGCATCTTTCCTGTGGGAACGGATGGCTGCGTATTATCTCCCGCAGCTTTCCCCGCCTTTTTCAAAGCATCCCGCACCGCCAGAATAATTCCCTGAGAACTGTAGGTCGCACCGCTTACTGTGTCTACATTGGTAGTTTGTCTGGAAATCATCCGGGTGATGACTTTTTTCGCTTTATTTATAAAACTGTCGCCGTCATGATGGCTTAGAATTTTAATTGAAGATATCTTTCCCCGGGTAACTGTCACGCTTACCTTAATCGTTCCGCCGAATCCTTTTCCGGACCCTGTATAGACGCCGTCCTCCCAGGCGTCCGGCTCGTCTATTTTATCCAGGTCTTCCAGTTCTTCTTCCTCTGTTTCCTCCTCGCCGGTCTTTCCGTCGTCTGTCGCGCCGGTCAGCGCATTTCTGACCGCCCGCAGGATACCTCTGGAACTGTACGTCGCTCCGGACACCGTGTCCACGTTCAGGCTTTGCTGTGCTATTATACGGTCAATGACCGCCTTTGCCTGGGCAAGATAGGAAGCGCCTTCTCCCGGAGCGCTCTGAATCTCAACGGAAACGATCTTCCCGTCCTGTACGGTCACTGCCACCTTAATCTGCCCGCCAAAGCCGGTTCCGCTCCCGTAATATACGCCGTCTTTCCATGAACCGGTCTCTTCCACCTGTTCTAACGCTTCGGGCTCGGACGTCGTTTTTGCAGCCACCGTCTGTCCGTCGTCTTTTTCGCCGGTCAGGGCATTTTTTACCGCCCGCAGGATACCTCTGGAACTGTACGTTGCTCCGGAAACCGTATCCACATCCAGGCTTTGCTGTTCCAGGATCCTGTCGATCACGCCTTTGGCACGATTGAAAAATACCTGGTCATCCGCTTCCACCTTAAGCACTTCTATGGCCGTAATCTGCCGGTCTTTGATCGTCACTGCCACGGTAATGCTGCCCGCATATCCCGTTCCGGTACCCTGATATACGCCGTCTGCCAGATCAAACTCGCCTTTTATGGCCTCTTCTAATGTTTCTTCCTGGATTTCTTCTTCCACTGTTTCTGCCGGCGTCTCTTCTTCTGCCGGCGTCTCCGCCGCGTAGACCGGCGCCTGGTATCTGCTTAAAGAAATCCCCATGCAAAGTGCCAGCAAAACTGCTCCTGATACAGGCGCATAAGGCTTCAGCTCCTCCAAATATTTCATCCTGCCCTGCCACTCCCTTACTTTTTGATTATGATTCTATCACCCGGACTTCATAGTCCGAGGTAAAGCTGTCTTTTAATCCTTCCGTCACATACAGTTCTCCTTCCCTGGTCATCAGCACCGCGTCAAACTCGTCTTTATGTTCTCTCCAATAATCGGACGCCCGGTCAAGCCCCATAATAAAAAGGGAAGTCGAAAGTCCGTCTGCCAGCGTACCGTCCGCGCTTACGATGGTAACCGATACAAGGCCGCTGTCTGCCGGATAGCCCGTATCCGGATCAATAATATGATGATACACTTCCCCGTCCTGCTCAAAATACCGCTCGTAGGCTCCGGAAGTAATGACCGCCCGGTCTTTGACACTTAAAATCCCCACATATCCTTCCGGGTCTTTCGGGTCCTTGACCGCCACACGCCACAGGCTTTGATCCGGTTTGCTGCCGATCACCTGTACGTTTCCGCCCAGGTTCACAAGCCCGCTTTCAATCTGACATTCCCTGAAAATATCCATAATCCTGGCGGAGGTATAGCCCTTCGCAATCCCGCCCAGATCAATCTGCATCTGTTCTCCCAGGGAAATCCGGCTGTTTGCTTCATCAAATCCGATCTGGGATGCATCCACATGTTTCAGAAGTTCTTCTATCTCCTCCGGCTCCGGTACCCTGTAATTCTGATCCGTAAATCCCCAGGCCTTCACCACCGGATAGACCGCTATATCAAAAGCGCCGTCCGTACTGTCATAAAGCTCCAGCGCCCGCTCCACCAGATATGCCGTATCCGAAGACATCACGCCTTCTTTTTCTTCGTTGATTTTGTACACCTCGCTGCCTGTATCGCCTGTGGACAAAAGGCTGTCAAGTCTCTTGATTTCCTCCTCGGCCATCTCTACAGCCCTGGCAGCCTCCGGCCCGTAAGCCGTAACTGTCATATAGGTATCCATCGCGAAAATATCCCGGCTTTCCTCCTTTAAGCCTTCCGCCTGCCCGCCGCTCTCCGCGTTTCCGCATCCGGCCAGGACCGCCGCCAGCATACCACAGATCGTAAGTATCAGCTTCTTCCTGTACATCTTTTATTCACCTCTTCTAACGCAAAACAGGTTAGATAAACCTAACCCGTTCTCCGATCAAACTATAGCATATTTTTTCTGTCATTTCAACACGCCTTATGATAAACTTTTTTCAAAAACCTCTTTTAATAATTTTTCTCAAAAGCATCGTTAGCCATTCATAACTTTCCCCATGAAATCTCCCAGCATCTCCGGCGTCATGGCTCCCACATACGCTCCCAGATCCGCCAGTTTCTGCGCCATATGCCTGTCGTAGACCGGATTCGCTTCCATATCAAGCGCCGTCAGGCAGACAAGCTTCGCGCCGCTTTCGATGATCCCTCTGCTCACGCTCAAAAGCCCCGTCGGGCTTCCGCCTTCGCACAGGTCGGACACCAGCACCACCATGGTCCTGTGAGGATTCTCAATCAAAGTCTCACAGTATTGCAGGGCGCCCGCTATAAAAGTTCCGCCGCCTAACTGTATGCTCATAAGGGTAGCGACCGGGTCATCCAGATGGGCGCTTAAGTCCACCACCTGGGTATCAAAGATCACAAGCCGCGTATCCAGCATGGGAAGTCTGGCAAAAATGCCCGCCATCACCGCGCTGTGGATCACGGAATCCAGCATGGACCCGCTTTCATCCACCGCAATCACCACTTTCCACTGACTGTAACGCCGGGTACGTCCGTTAAAATACACCTGTTCCAGCATCAGCCGTCCGTTTTCCGCGTCGTAGTGCTTCAGATTTCTCCGAATCGTCTTCTGAATGTCCAGGTTCCGTATGGAACGGACCGGGCTTTGGCTGTTGCGATCGACTTTTCCAAGCAGGGAGCGCCGGATATCCTGGTTCAGCTTTTCCGCGATTTCCTCCGCCACTTTTTTAACGATCCGTTTCGCCGCGTCCAGCACATCCCCCTTCATCAGATGTTTTAGCTGGAGAATTGTCTTTAAAAGCTCCTGGTTCGGCTCCAGTTTTTCCAGCACTTCTTTGTCTGTCAGAAGCTCCGTCATGCCATAGTTGTCCAGCGCGTGACGCTCCAGTATTTCCACTGTCTCTTTGGGAAAGAGCTTTCGGATGCGGGTGATCCAGGTGGCGGCTGTCAACCGGCTTGCCCCGGTACCGCCCTGGCGCACGTCCTCCCCCTGCTCCCTGTTGTAGAGAAAATCCAGCGCTTCTTCCAGGTCCATACAGGATACGCCGTTCTCCAGCGACGCCCCTTCCCCAAAGCTTAACCGGTTCCCGGAATATCCTCCCAGGATCAGCCTCCAGCGGTTCAGCCGGCCGGTTTTATTCGTCTTATCCATCGTCTCGTCCCTGTGCCTCCATCTTTTTTAACGCCCATGCATCCAGAAGTTCCCCATAAGCATATTCCATAGGGGATATGGCTCTGCCTTTAAAAAGCTCCTGCTTTTTCGCCCCGTGGATGGCCGCGGCTTTCCCCGCGATCCTGTCGGTTTCCAGAGGCGTAAAATATCCGAACGCCTGCCGAAGCTCCGGCAAAAGATTCATAAAAGCTTCCACAGACAGTTTCCCCAAAAGCCCGTCGATCATGGTAAGAAAACTTTCCTGCACAAATACAAAATCCCTGGCCGTATAAAACAGTCCCCGAAGGAACGCCGCGCTTTTCATCTGCATCTCATCCGTACCCTGCAAATATCCCGCTGCCGCTGTCTGAATCTGTCCGTCATACTGGCTGTCATAACCGTACAGGAGTCCTAACACAGCGCCTTCCAATCCCGGCTGTACTTCCTTTTGCTCCAAAAGCCGTATAAAAGCGTCAATCAGCGGCTGCCTGTAACGCTCGAATCCTCTTCGTCCGGTCATCTGATAGAGCGACAGACAGCTTTCCATACATTCCTGCTGCTGCTCATCCTTGACTCTGGCCATGGAAGGCAAAAGCTGCATAATTTTCTGAAAACAGATACCCAAAAGTTCCTTAAGCTCCACGGAATCTTCCACCTGGTACAATTCCTGCAATTCATACAGCATACGAAGATGGGAAAATCCTTCTGTCAGAGAGAAGAAATCTCCGTCCCCTGCCAGGATCTCTTTCATATGCGCCCCCATCTTCGCCTGTTCTTCCAAAAATCCCATCAAAAATCCCCGGGTCAAAAGCCTGGCGGCTTCTTTACTGATGCTGCTTTTTGTAAACTGCCTGGCAAGCTGCGTCCGGGACGCTTCCTCCACCGTCCCTCCGGCCATGGATACATCCACCAGCGCCGAAAGTACATGGCCGGAATAGCCGTATTCCCAGACTTCCCGAACCCGGCTGTTATCCCTTCGGTTCAAAAGATCCGCTCCTTTTTTACGCCGGGAAAATCCGGTCCCTAAAAAATCCATCTGGTAAAAGAAGCGGCTTATGAGCAGATGCTTTTGCTTTGTGAACAATTCCAGTGTGATCTCCTGCTTGGAGGCAGTCTGTATCTTTAATCCGAATTTTTTACACTGCTCTTCAAAATCCACCAAAAGCGGCGGACGAAGGGCATCTTCACAAAGCTTTCCCGTCTGTTTTCCCGTATTCAGGTTTTGAAGAATCCTTAAGGGCAGATCCGTAGACGGGCTGCATTCTCCCTTTACAAAGGAAGACAACGCCGCATCCCGAAGCTCATAAAGCCCCGGTTCCTGTTTTCCCCGAAGCGCGGCCAGCCCTTTCGCCATGGAATAGGCGCAGATCACGTCATAGGAAGACAGACTTTCTTTCTGCTTTCTGGCCTGGCGCCCTGCGCTGACCAGTTGATGCAGCACTGCCTCCCCATAAGCGCCCGACGGATGCTCGTTTTCCTGAAGCTGTTCCCACACTTTCTGGTAAAATCCCGGAGAGACCATACCGCTGGCATAGCCGTTCAGTGCGTCCGCCGCTTCCATAGAGTATGCCAGCGGATAGACGCCCTGGTTCTCGGCAGGTATTTTATGAAGTTTGACCGGCTTTCCGGTGCAGGTCAGACGTCCTTCCTTCCATGTAAGCAGCCCGGTCAGGCCGTAAGTATGAAAGCCTCCGGTTACTGCCAGGATGTGTTTGTAATCTGCCGAAGCTTCCGCGATCTGCCAGGCCATATACCGCTCCCGCAAAAGACACCCGTCTTCTTCCATCTCTTCTTTAGGCGTATGCTTTCTGGACAGGCCGCAGTACACGAGCATTCTGTGTACAAATTCTTCCGTAGTGCAGAAAAGCCCGCCGATTTCAAAATATTTCTCCCAGAACTCATCAAAACTTCTTAGACCCGCTTTATCCAGAAGCAGGTGAATATATTGACTCCGGCTTAACAGGTAGTCGTCATTGTAGGTCTGCTTTTCACCCTCCGCGCGGATGCCTTTGTATCTGGCAGTTCCCAGCAGGATCTCCCCGTACGGCAGGTCAATAAAATGCGCCGGAATCTTTCTTTCTTTCGCCTCCCGAAGGGCAACCAGCTCAGGCGAACAGTCCAGAAAAGGATAATAACATTTATAGTCTTCTTTCTCCTCGCTTAAAAGTCCTTTTTTGTCTTTATAAAAATAATACAGGGCGACCGGCGCTTTCGTCTCCTGATCAGCCAGTACAGGTATCAGCGCTTCGGCATTCTGAGGGCCTTCTATGAGAATACAGTCCGGATGATACGCGTCAATGGCCTGTTTTAAATGGTATGCGCACGCCGGACTGTGATGGCGGACCGGAAAATACAGCACCGGACTGTCAAGGTCATACAGATTTACTTCAGGTATTTCCTCGCCTCGTAATAATCGTTCCATAATCCGCCCTCTTTTCCTCCTTTATCCCGCACGACTGTCTGGAAATAACTGCGCAGTTTCTCCATATCTTCCCGGTTCTCCTTCTGCACAGCGCCCACCAGATTCTGCACCAGACAGCCCAGATCCATGCCGGCGTCTCCATAATAGTAGGCAGTCATCATGGTCTGGTAATAGACCGACACCGCCTCCGCCGTACTCATGACCGCTGAAGGACGGTCGATGCGGTGCCCCATGGAAGATACGCCTTCCCGAAGCTCATGATAGGTTGAAGCAAGGAGTTCGGCCACATCTTCATCCACCGGCATATCGATCCGGCTCTCCTTCGCCAGCGACTCTACCTCGTTGACAATGATCTGTTTTTCCAGGGACACATCCCGCACGGGCATAACCGTCTCAAAATTAAAACGGCGTTTCAGTGCGCTGCTCATCTCATTTACGCCTTTATCCCTTGTATTGGCCGTGCCGATCACATTAAAACCAGCTTTGGCAAAGAGAAGTCCTTCTTCTCCCAGCTCCGGCACATTCAGCACTTTATCGCTGAGCACGCTGATCAGGCTGTCCTGGATCTCCGCCGGCGTACGGGTGATCTCCTCAAACCGGGTTAAAATCCCCTGCTCCATCCCCACATAAAGAGGCGAAGGCACAAGCGCTTCCCGCACCGGGCCTTTGGCCAGCAAAAGGGCATAATTCCAGCTGTATTTGATCATATCTTCCGTGGTGCCCGCCGTCCCCTGCACCGTATTGGTACTGTTGCCGCTGATGGCAGCGGAAAGAAGTTCTGAAAGCATGGTCTTGGCCGTCCCGGGCTCTCCCACCAGCATAAGCCCTCTGTTTCCCGCCAGTGTGATGATGCATCGCTCCACCAGGGCGTCGTTGCCCAGATATTTTTTGCGGATAACGATCTCTTCCCCGTTCCATTCCAGCGGTTTACTGCTCCCAAGGATAAATGTCCTCACTGCTTTGGGGGACAGTTTCCAGTTCAAAGGCCGCTTCCCTGTATCCAGCGCCGCCAGCGCTTCCAGTTCTTTCCGGTAGCGGACTTCCACCGGAGGTTTGATTTGTGCTTTATTGTCCATATCTTTTACTCCTTATTGTGTTCTGTTCAGCCAATACTCCATACGGGATACCAGATGCGGAATATCCAGCGGCTTGGAAATGTGTTCATTCATGCCTGACTGCCTGCTGGCAGCTATATCCTCCGCGGAATTGTTGGCGGACATGGCAATGATCGGGATCGTGGAGGCGTCGGCACGGGGCAGCTTTCTGATGGCCCGGGTGGCCGCATAGCCGTCCATAACCGGCATCTGTATGTCCATGAAAATCAGATCATAATACCCTTCGGGCATATCCGCAAAACGTACCAGCCCTTTACGCCCGTCTGAAACACATTCGACCTTGGCTCCGATTTCACCGATCAGTTCCATGGCGATCTCCTGGTTCAGTTCATTATCCTCAATCAAAAGAATCCTGCAGTTCTCAAAAGATGACTCCGAAGCTGCCTCCTGTTCAGAGGCCGGTATATCCTTGAGCGGCTCGGAAGGGTTCTGCTGCCTTAAGATGACCGTTACCGTGAACTGGGAACCCGCCCCCGGCGTACTTTTCACGCTGATGCTCCCGCCCATCATACGCACGATATTCTGGGCAATGGTAAGTCCGAGCCCGGTTCCCTCGACTTTACTGACCCTTGGATCTTCCGCCCGGGTAAACGGTTCAAATACATGCTGGATAAACGTTTCGTCCATACCGATGCCATTGTCACAGAACATAAAATCATAAGAACTGCATCCATAGCCTCTGGACTCCTGCTCTCTTACAGATACTTCTAAAACCCCGCCCTGGGAGGTAAATTTAACCGAGTTCCTTAAAATATACAAAAATACCTGCTGAAGTCGTTTACTGTCACCTATGACTTTATCATGTCTGACCTGCATGGGATAAACTTTCATATGAAGCCCTTTACGTTCCACATCCGGAAGGATCGTATCCGTCACATCCTGCATCAGTCCGGACAGACTGAAAGCACCCGATTCCAGCTTTGCCGTACCGGATTTAATTCGGCTTATATCCAGCAGTTCATTCAATATGGTGAGAAGCTGACCGCTGGCAGTATAGGCTTTATCCAGGCATTCGCGCACTTTCTGGCTGTCCTCCAGATGACTGGAAGCAATGGCAAGCATACCGATAATACCATTCATAGGTGTACGAACATTATGGCTCATACAGGAAAGAAACTCGCTTTTAGAAGCGTTGGCAAAATCCGCCGCCTCACAGGCCGCCTGGATCGCCTGCTGCTCTCTCATCTCCTTGCGCTTGCTGTCTGTCACGTCCTGGGCTGCATAGATCACAATACTGGCTTTACCGTCCGAACCGGCCTCGGCCATGACAGCCGTCCCGCGAATCCACCCGTATTCTTCGGGCCCTGGATTGGGCTTATCAGGTATCTTACGATAAGCCAGCGTCACATACGGATGTTTATTACTCAAAGTTTTCTTAAGATTTTCCGTACTGAGAACCGATATATATTCTTCCCTGTCCTCGGGATGGATGAAGCGTTCTGCATAAAGGCGCAGTCCGTCCATATAATTCATCCGGTCACCCAGAACCTTTTCCACTTCTTTTAACTGTGTCACACTGCGCAGAACTCCTTCATCCAGATCAACATAGTAAGTGGCAAAAAACATACTGCCCAGCGTACGGATAATATTCTCGTATTCCTGCTCTTCTTTGAGCCTTTGCTCCTCCTGAAGCTTCTCTCTTGTAATATCCCTCCCCAGAATGTTGACGGACATATGGTTTTCCTGGCGGGAATAGATCACATGCTGTTCCATCCATCGAAGCGGCGTACCCGCAACCCTGTACTGACAGACTTCTTCCAGATAGTCCTGCGTACTGGCCGCCTTACGGTACAGCTGCTCGGGACTCATGACATTCTGGAAAGCCTCCGCATCCTCAGGAAAGACGATCGTTGACATGGTTTTTTGAAAATACTGATTATAATTTTCCGTAACCGTCTTTTTCATAGTGCTGTTTTTATTGATCCAGATCCGTTCGCATTGACCGTTTTCCAGATGGATTGTGGTCATGACACTGTAACGGGATTTTAAGATCGCCGCGAGCTGCATATCCCTCTGGGACAGGGCAAGTTCCTGGCGCACACGCTTATCCACGTTCTGGAACGCCACAATGGTATAATTTTTGGAGCCATGACTCTGCCCAAAATAGGCAATCACCGCCATATACCTGTAATCAAAATCCTCATCGCTCCGCCACTGACAAAGCATATCTGTCTTCTGGACTTCTGTGTCTTTCGCTCTGCGCAGACCTTCTAAAGAAAATTTTTCCTGAAATTCTTCCCGGTTACTGTAATGAATCTGCCGGATCAGACGGGAATTTATAACTTCCTCCCACTCAAATGTGCGGAATTTCCAGCCCGCCTGGGTATGTCCGTTCTCTCTTACCAGGTTGGACTCTCCTGTATCCAGGTCTATGGTATAGACGCTGTAATTCTGCTCACCCAAAGTACGGATGATCTCCTGGATACGGATGCTGGACTCATCGATCTCCAGACTTTCCCGCATAATGTCATCCATATCTTTTATGTATAAAAAGACGGTCTGATTATTTTTGGTATATTCCGAATCAGGAATGATTTCCATCATTCTCCATCTGAAACCATCCCCTGTATTCCTCCGGTAACTGCATGTCAGCATCTTCTCTCCGGCATCCAGGGCAGAGCGCATGCTGTTCAGACGGGTAAAATTGATAAAACCGTTCATATCGTCCGGATGGATACCGCCATTATAGATCAACTGGCCCAGCCAGACGGAAAACCTGTCCGTTCCCTGCCCGATCTCCCGTTCCTCCGGCGCCGCTTTTACCATATCATAATGGTCTGTTGTAAGATTCACCCGCAGAATCTTATAATAAGTATAATTGATGACCTGCATATGGGGGGTTACCGTGATGATAAAAGCCGGAATCTGATTCTCCCACTGCATTCTGACCGCCACAATATCCACCAGCTCTCCGAAGGGGCTGTTGTAACTGAGCGTCCGGTTCTCGATCCGGTTTCCTATGGTTAAAAGAGGACAGTTCTTACAGGAAGATCCTCCCAGTTCATGACAGGGTATTCCTTTTTTCACGTGGGGCGCCACCTCACGCATCCGGTCGTTATAATAGAGAATCCTGTGATCATCTTCCCGGATGATAAATACGCCTGCCGCAGGCATTGCATGTAATATTTTCTCGTAGTCTTTTATATCCATACTCTCACATTCCTTCTCACCGCTTTTATAAAGATTCATGTTTGACGATATTATACCACATTCTTGTATATTTTCCATCTTAAATTCCGCAGCGTAAAAAAAGACGCCTCTTTTTTGAGACGTCCTTTTTCAAAGATTCCGTATTTAAAGTTCCAAGGTAAACGATTCTCCCACCTGCACATAATCATCGCTCATACGCCCGTCTTCCTCCGGCAGTTCCACCGCAAAGAGGGTAAATGTCGCTTCCCCTGCATCCTCGGCGATCCTTCCGTCATAAAGGATCTCCTGGTTTATCATATATCCGGAAGTCCGGTCGGCCCTGCTGGTGTCAAATTCAGCCTGTCTTCCGTCCCGGTCTGTCGCCAGGATCATCAGATTGTACCTGGTAGATCCTGAGGTACGGTAAATGATCCTCTGTTCCAGGTCGTTGGAAGTATATTCGTCCAGCGTCAGCGTCACTCCGTCAGGCAGCGTAAATTCTTTTCCGATGGAAATCCGCTTCGTATCCGCGATCAGATCTGTCCCGTCCGCGGTAAACGCAAAATCCCATGTCCCTTTTACGCCGTTGTCAAAACCGAGCTGGCCGATCCTGATCTGGTATGCATTTTCCCCCGACAGATCCACGCCCGGCGCCTCATGGGAAGTCTCCACGCCCAGGACGGTCTGTTCTTCATCCAGAAACCATGCGCTGCCGCCTGCGCCGTCATGTACCGCTTTTCCGTTGATATACAGGCTCTCATCCGGCGTCAGTATCTGGTCCATAGGCTGTCCGTCTTCTCTCTGGAGCGTAAAATTGACCACCAGTTTTTCCTCCGAAACCACCGCCTCCTGCAGCGTAACAACATATCCCTTGTCTGCCACGGACGTCTGCACGACCTCCCGGTAATCTGCCAAGTCTTTGGGCGTCCCCAGCGCGCTGCTGATACTCCAGCTGATCTGCTGAATCGCCGCATGGACTTCTTCGCCGAAGACCGCCGTCCCTGCCGCCAGGACTATGACCACACAGGCTGCCGCGGATACCTTCCCGAACCTTCTCCTTACATTCCTTTTTTCCTTTTTAATCTCCTCTGATACAGCCGTCTTATATCTTTTCATCTCCACATCATCCGGGCTTTCTGTCAGGCATTCACCGTCCGCCCCAGGTTCCGTCTTTATTTTATTAGCCAGTTCATAGGCTTCTCTGCTCATGCTCATATTCATGCCCTCTTCCTTTCTCCAAATTTGCTCCGGATCTTTTTCTTTCCCCGAAAGATCCGCACATATACATTGTCTCTGCTGATTCCGAGCCTGCTGCCCGCTGCTTCCGGCTCTTCTTCTTCCAGAAAAATACGCCGGAACAGCTCCTGGTCTTTTGGCGACAGGCAGGATAAGATCTCTTCTGTCTCTTTTGAGAGTTCCTGCTCCGTCAGCGCAAGAAGCGTTTTGTCTTCTTCCGGAATTTCCATATCTTCCAGTGATACCGTGTTGTGTTCTCTCTGGATCTTGCGCAATGTGTCGATGGCTTCTAACCTGGCCACGCCCGCGGCCCAGTTTACGAAACTTCCTCTGTCCGGATCAAAACTTCCGATATTCTGCCAGATGCCAAGAAAAATGTCGTTCATGCATTCTTCGATCCGATCCGGCGACGCGAAAAGTCTCTTTCCCACAATGGACTTAAGAAGTCCTCCATAGGTCTCGATCACATACAGGATACCTTCTTCCCTGCGCTTTCTGATCAGGTCCACAAAATTATCTTCATTCGCTTTCATAATAAACAGTCACCTCAAAAACAGATTTCGTAAGCTTACGGATGTCCGGGCTTATCGGCCCTTTCACTTTATATTCCGTCGGCGGACTTTGAGAATCTTACACTTTGGAGAAAATTATTTTGTATTTTTCCATATGAGGATATGTTCGAGTCTTTCTTTCACCTTCTTTTCTTCGCCTTCTTCAGTGGGCCGATAATATCTTCTTCCTTCTAAACTGTCCGGCAGGCATTTCATTTTCGACAGTTTTTCTTTCGTATCGTGGGCATATATATACCCTTTTCCATAGTTAAGTTCTTTCATCAGCCCTGTGGGCGCGTTGCAGATCTGCAAAGGCACCGGCTCCGCCGGGCGCTCTTTTATATCTTTTTTACAGTCCTCGCAGGCGGTGTAAAGGGCATTGGACTTGGGCGCCATGGACAGGTAAGTCACCGCATGGGTCAGATGCACATCACATTCGGGCATCCCCAGAAAATGACAGGCCTGATAGACGGACACCGCCAGCGTCAGCGCGTACGGATCTGCCATTCCCACATCTTCGCTGGCAAAGCGCACCAGCCTTCTGGCTATATACAGCGGATCTTCCCCGCCGTCCAGCATCCGGCACATCCAGTAAATGGCCGCGTCCGGGTCGGAGTTTCGCATGGATTTATGGAGGGCAGAGATCAGATTATAGTGTTCTTCCCCGTTTTTATCATAAAGAAGGGAACGCCGGTTCATACACTGGGATAATACCTCTTCATTTACACAGATGGTCCCCGTCTTGTCCATCCCTGCGTTTAACACTGCCATTTCCAGTGTATTTAAAGCCGTCCTGGCGTCCCCGTTGGAAAAACGGGCGATCGCCGACAGATGACGGCTGTCTATGGAGATGTCCATCATCCCAAATCCTTTGGGGCTGTTCAGCGCATGGACGAGCAGTTCCGTCAGATCCGCTTCCGTCAGCGCCTTTAATACAAATACTTTGCAGCGGGATAATAAAGCCGAGTTGATCTCAAAGGAAGGATTTTCTGTAGTGGCTCCCACCAGGATGATGCTTCCTTTTTCCACATAAGGCAAAAAAGCGTCCTGCTGGGCTTTATTGAACCTGTGAATCTCGTCTGCAAAGAGAAGGGTGCGTATCCCCATCCGCCGGTTCTGTTCCGCCTGGTTCATCACCTCTTTGATCTCCTTGATTCCGCTGGTGACCGCGCTGAATTCCACAAAAGACGCCCGGGTGCGGTTCGCTATGATCCGGGCCAGCGTCGTCTTCCCCACGCCGGGCGGTCCCCAGAAAATCATAGAAGATATCTGGTCTTTGTCAATCAGCTGGCGAAGAATCTTTCCTTTGCCCAAAAGATGCTTTTGCCCTGCGTATTCCTCTAAAGTTTCCGGTCTGAGCCGGCTTGCCAGCGGCGCGCTGACACTGCGGTCGTCAAATAAAGTCATCTGTTCCATTCTATCTCATGCTCCTGATGTTTTTGTATTATGTAAACTTTTATAAAAAACTTTACATCCTTTTATGGAGTCAGTATAATATAAATATGGATTTCGGACAATAAAAGTCCGAACATTTTCCGTTTCAAACGCAGTGTCAAAACAGGAGGTACAGGCTATGGCCGAAAAAGAAATGAAAGCATGGATCTTGCATGGCGTCAACGACCTTCAATATGAAACAACGAATCTTCCGCTTCCGCCGGCCGGCGAAGTGTTAATCAAAGTAAAGGCCGTCGGTATCTGCGGCTCGGATATCCCCCGGATTTACCGCACCGGCGCGCATACTCATCCGCTGATCCCGGGACATGAATTTTCCGGCGTGGTAGAACGGCTCGGGCCGGATGCGGACAAGGCCTGGCTGGGCCGAAGAGTCGGCGTCTTTCCTTTAATTCCCTGCGGCGTCTGCGGACCCTGCCGGAAAAAATTATATGAAATGTGCCGGAACTATGACTATACCGGCTCCAGACGGGACGGCGCTTTTGCGGAATATGTATCCGTACCGGTATGGAACCTGATCCCATTGCCGGAAGAAGCTTCTTTTGAAGCCGCCGCCATGCTGGAACCTATGGCAGTGGCGGTTCACGCCATGCGCCGGGCTGCGCCTGCCGCAGCCGATACGACAGTGGTCTGCGGCCTTGGAACCATCGGTCTTCTGCTGGTGATGTTTCTGCTGGATGCAGGCATAAAAAATCTCCTGGTCATCGGCAACAAAGAGTTCCAGAAGCAGGCAGTCCTGAAACTGGGCCTTCCCAAAGACGCTTACTGCGACAGCCGGACCGAGGATGTATCCAGGTGGCTTTCGGCCCGCACGGACGGTATGGGCGCGGATGTATTTTTTGAATGTGTCGGAAAAAACGAAACCTGTATCCAAGCCGTCCAGAACACAGCGCCCGCCGGAACAGTCCTGCTGACAGGAAATCCGTTCTCGGATATGGAACTTCCAAAAGACGTATACTGGAAGATCTTAAGGAATCAGCTCAAAGTCACCGGCACCTGGAACTCTTCTTATATACATGATCCGGCGGACGACTGGAACTATGTGCTTGACCGCCTGTCCGCGAAAAAAATCACGCCGGAAGATCTGATTACCCATCGCCTGCCTTTGGAGCGGCTGACAGAAGGTCTTCATATTATGCGGGATAAGACTGAGGATTATATCAAAATTATGGCGGTTCTTTGAAAAAAATTTGTCAGAAAATGAAACTATTGACAGAGTATTGCCCGGACGAATGCACATACTAACGACGTAACAAACAACAACAAATTGCGAAACAGCCAATTAAAATCGTTTCGCAGTAAGGAGGAGTTTATTATGTCTAATTCTACTAACAGAGCAGCAGTACCGGAAGCAAAAAGTGCATTGGATCGTTTTAAATACGAGGTGGCAAGCGAGATCGGCGTACCTCTGACCGACGGTTACAATGGAGACCTGACTTCAAAGCAGAACGGTTCTGTGGGAGGTTATATGGTGAAAAAGATGATCGAAGCCCAAGAACGTCAGATGGCAGGTAAATAAAAAGGTAAGATAAAAGGGTGTCGCTTTCGCGGCACCCTTTTATCTTATCTTTTATGTATTTTATGTCAGGAATCTGCATCCGGCATGGGCGATGCGCAGGCTGTCTTTATGATACATAAAGTACAAAGTCTCCAGTGTTTCTCCCACATAGCCTATATATCGGTCTTTTCTGTTCCACCCCTGAGGCACACTGTATTGTTCTACTCTCTCCAGAATGGGAAACAGCCAACTGCAATAATCCGCCAAAACATCTTTTCTGGCAAGCAGAATATTGTAATTGTATAAGAACCTTTGTTTTAATATCCCTGGAAAAGCGTCCGCATAATCCGGCTGCAGTTCCAAAACCGCACGCAGCACGGCATTCCAGTCTTCTTTCTTTAAGTATCTTCTATGATGCGCTTCTATATCCGGCTCATAGGGCATGGGGTATGGAAGGACAACATCCACCTGATGATCTACCAGCCTGAGCAGATCTTCTTCGGTCAGCTCCAGGATTCTTCTATAGTGAGACAAACCATAATATTCTGTCTTTCCCTGTGTACCAGAAGCCGACAGACGGTTTTTCCAGATCCAGTACAGGGCAGTCAGTTCAGAATAATTGACATTCTTTTCGGAAATATTTTCTCCACTGCAATCCACGATGTCAGCAACCCGTTTCTCACACAGCGCCGCGCCCACCTGAATTGGTGTAATCCATGCAGGCAGATCATAGGTGGACGACAGGGGTTTGTCTTTATGGAACCTGGCCTGAAATATATGGACGCCTGCCGGGTGGTATCCCACCGGAAGTGCCAGAATCGGCATATACAATCTGTTCTGCACATAGTAATATCCCATCAGCTCCGCCCATCTTAAAGAAGTCAGACGGACATGACAGGTCAGGCCGCAGGCATCCAGGCTCGCTTCGATTGCCTGCATGACATCCTCCGGCGTCGCGATTAAAATCTGCAATTGTTCTTTTTCCGATACGGAAAGACCCGCACTGAAAGCCGTCAGTTCCAGGACAGGGATTCCTGCGCAATACTCCGTATTATTGCCCTGCTCTGTCACCAAAAAACAATGAATCTTTCTCTCAGGACACAGGTGATGTATTGCTTCATACGCGCCCAGGGCAATTGCCTGCGCGCCGAAAATAGCCAGGTCCATTAAAAGCATTCTCCTCGTATCATATATGTTGTTTTATCTGTGATGCAGCATCCGCTTAACTTCTGACAAAGTGCTTCCTGGCATGAACAATTTTAAGTCCGGCCTCGTGATGTTTCATATAAACAGTCAAAAGCCGTTCTGCCAGAAACCCGATATACCGCTCCTGATACTTGTCCGCCTTTTGACCGCATCTGTCCTCGCAGTATTCCAGGAGAGGGAACAGCCAGGCGCAGTAATCGTCAAAAATACGTCTGCGGGCGATGAACATATTGTAACCGTAGTAGAAGTTTCCATTTTGCAGCTCCACCGCCTCCGGCATATAAGCCGGACTCAAAATCCGTATCGCCTCCAGCATCCGGTCCCAGTCCTCTTCCACATGGTCATGGCGGTACACTTCCCGAACACTGGAAAAATTCAGGATTGGCAGCGTCAGAACCACATCAATATCCGAATCTGTCAGACATCTTACTATCTCTTCGCTCAGCTCAAAATGCCGCCTGTAATGACATAATCCCGCGTAGTCGGCACGATCATTTTTCCAGATCCAGTACAGGGCAGTCAATTCGCAGTACTGCCGGTTCTTATAAGAAATATGTTCCCCTGTATCATCCCGGACGGCACAGATCCTGCAATCTGTCAGGGCAGCCCCCGCCTGGATGGGAATCTCCCAGGAATATTGAGACAAGTCCTCCATAAGAGGCTTGTCCATATGGGAGCGGACTGTATAGATATGTACCTTTTTCTTTGAAGATTTCAAAGCGTCTGTCGGCTTCTTCAGTTCCTCTTCCAGCGTCCGATAGGGGAATCCCTGCAACAGCCGAAGCTCCCTATATGCGTTTCCCTGAATCAGGCTCCATAAGTCGCTCTCGAACGTCATGGGGATAATATGACGATAGCCGTGTACTTCCAAAGCCTCTTTAATTGACGGCAGGTGCTTCTCCATAGTGGCCACCACGACCGCCGCCTCTTTTTCTATCACACCTTCGGCAGACATAAGATCATATACCGGAATACCCATAACCTGTGCCGGATGCTCTCTTTGTTCTGATACCATAAAGCCGTCAATCTGTAATCCATAAGGCTTTCCCATCAGGCAGTTGGCCACCTCAAAAGCCACAAGTCCGGTGCCAAAAAGAATCCTCTGGCTGCTCTTTTTTAAATCTTCCACTACATTGTTCGCGTAATACATCGCTCTTATCAGTCCTCCACAAAATGCTTTCTGGCATGGACGATCTTATAGTCCTTTTCATGATGCAGGAAATATACCGACATCAAATGCTCCGCCAAAAACCCGATATACCGACTCTGATAACCATCTTCATGGGCGCCGCAATATGTTTCACAATACGATAATAACGGAAACAACCACTGACAATAGCTTTCCAGAATCGGTCTTCGCATGATAAACATATTATAAGCATAGTAAAAACAGCCTGTTTCCAGCTCTCTGACTGCTTTCAGATAATCCGGAGCCAGCGCCTTTACCGCATCACACATCACATCCCAGTCCTTCTCTACATGATCTCTTCGATAGACCGCACCTACACTGGGAACATCCAGAATAGGAATCGTAAGGACTGCATCGATCTCTGTACGCACCAGCAGTTTGAGGGTTTCCTCGTTCACCTCGAAATGCCTTCGATAATGTCCCAAACCCACATAATCAGACTGATCATTTTTCCAGATCCAATAAAGGGCAGTCAGCTCGCAGTACTGCCGGTTCTTGTAAGAAATATTGTCTCCCGTATCGTCACACACTTCGCAAATCCTCTGATCTGTCAGCGCTGCGCCTGCCTGGATCGGCGTTTCCCAGGAAAACCGGGACAGATCTTCTTTAAGCGCCTGATCCACATGGCACTTAGCTGTGTAGATACGGACAGAAGAAGTGAAACGATCTGCTTTCTGCTTTTTCAGTTCTTCTTCCAGTATCCAATATGGCTTGTCCCGTTCCAGACAATACGCCCGATAATAATTCCCCCGCAGCAGGCTCCACAAGTCGCCTTCATAGGTAAGCGGGATTAGCCGGTCATAACCGTTCCTGCGCAGGCTGTCTGTCATGGAAGCAAGGCCCTTTCCCACAGAAGCAACCAGGATAAGGGTTTCTTTTGACAAATACTGCTCTGCCATGGAAAAGTCCATAACCGGGATACCTGACACACAGGCCGGGTTTCCTTCCAGCGTCGATACCAGGCAGCACCTGAGCTTTAACTGATAAGGCTTTTCCTGAAGGCAATGCACCACCGCCTCAGCCATAATCCCGGCACCGAAGACCGCAAGAGAACGGGCGGTGTTTAATTTATTTACAATATCGTCAGCGTAATACATAGGAATTTCCTCTTTGACTTAATAAAAACGACTCAATTGCCATACTAAAACATAAAAAAATCCCGATACAAGTTTCTTTCATACTTATATCAGGATTTTTGTTGTTCTTATTCTATTTTGGGGAAAAACGAATGGATATCTTTACTGCCAGTATTTCATCAACTGTTTTCTGGTTATATCTGCATACGCCTCTGTCTTAATAATCGACTGATAGGCAGAATCAAAGTCGAGATTTATTTCTTTTAAAATATCAACAAGGGCTTTTAAGCCTTTTATTTTTTCCCGTTCTTCACCCCGTCTTTCACCTCGTTTTTCACCTAACGCCACACTTTCATGAATCTCATCCGCCATCAATTCCCTTAATGCTTCACACATCCCGCTATCCTCCTTTATCTTACTAAACAGCTCATGGTTCGCTTTGACACTTACTTCCAACACAGAATCCGCCAGTCCCCAGTTCTTCCGGGTCTTGTATATCTGCGCCTGACATACCAGTTTCTCTGCATTTGCCTGATCCAGTCTCTTAGTTAAGGCCTTAAGCCATATATGCTGACCACCGGTCAGTTCTTTAGATACTACAATCTGCGTCGGAAAATAAGATTTACCTTCTATGTAGTATATCCCCGGTGCATCATTTCTGATCGTAAATCCCTCGTTTTTAAGATAACTCAATAACTTTTCCGGTTTTGCTTCCCGGATCATGGTTATGGTCACGCTGTCTGCGCGTATCTCATCTACATGCTGTGCAGAAGCTTTATACAAAGCAGCATAGGCAATCACTTTATAAAATGTGTCGATGTTCATCGCATCATCCGGCGATTTATATTCAAATATGTTATGTTCCCTGAATATTCTTCCGATCGAATCTTCGACTTCATATCCCGCAGGCTTCTTTATAACCAGCAAATCCACTTCCAAAGGCTTTGTATTCAGGTTATACTCCCGTATAAATTCCAGATATTCCCTGTCATGTTCCAGAATCAGTTCCATCGCAGAACAGAAGGCCGGATGCCATTGTATCTTTAATTCGTCCATTTCAGGTTCGTCTCCCTGGGAATATTATACTTCATTGCGGCATATCCTGCAACCGGATTTTGTAAATGACAGGAAAGCGTATAGCTGATGTATGTTCTGATATAAGTATGAAATTGTCAAAGTGCGAATTGTCTGTAAAATATCTTATTTAATAGAGAATTTTTCAAAATGATCCGCATAATATTTCATCATGCGTTCTTTCTGCGGCTTAAACGCCAGATGTCCCGCAATAACACTTCTAATCTCATAAATGGCCATTTCCTTTTCCCAATTGTCTTTATAAATAAACCACTCATCTGTACCCATGCCATCTGTTCCGGGCTGCTCCGGCCATTTTCCCATCATATACCAGCGTTCCCTTGTAAACATGATACAGCCAATGTTATAATAAGCATTCAGGATATCATTTTTTGTATTCTCAAGAAACCGCTCCGCCATAATGTCAAAATCGTCAATCGTATCCCACAGATATTCCGCGACTTCTTCCGCATAAATATTACTGAAATGACATATGTATGTTCTGCCAAATCTCTTTTCAAATTCCTCCCGTTTTCCGATGGCATCCAAATAAAACACATGCCCACAACAATTGACAGGGATCACCGGCACAGCAAATCCGATCCGATAGTCTCCGGTTTTTTCGATTTTGTGAAATTCCTGTATCATCTGTGAGAAAAAACTTTTACCAATAAATATATCTTCATCCATCTTAAATATATAATTTGCTTTTGGATGCAGTTCAATTGCAAGGTTCTGGATATGGCATACCTGATTCTCTTCTGTATATAAATAAGACCAACCATTTCGCCTGGCCACTTCTTCCAGTACAGCACTATATATTCCAGAAGACACAAGGCAATAGTCTACATCTTCATTTTGGAACGCTTCAATCCGCGCCAGAGTACTATCCCATATCTTAGGTTCATAGCCTGCTAATATGTAACACAAGTATTTTTTCCCTTTACTCCGGTCCGAAAAAGTGTAAGGGATATGGAATCTGTACAAAGGAGTGATTTTGTCTTGCAGATTCAACAAATTGTATACCTCAGAAATCCCATAAGCTCCTACTTGTCTTCGAATGGCGTCGGAATAATTAATTGAGAACAAAACACATATTGTATCACTATCCAATGACCGTAATATTTTAGGTTCTGCCACTAATATACTATTAAATTCTTTACGATATGCTGCAACAAAATTATCGATAATCATTCTCAAATTTTTATCATAGTGATTATTTTTTAGCCATATAATAATTTCATTTGTATAACAGTTGATTCCCCATATAATAATTGTTTTATCCAGTTTATGGGCTCTTGCCAAAATTTCTAAATTTTTTACTATAACCGATTCCATCCTATATACGCCCCTCTTGCCATTCTATAATTTCCGTCCTAATATATCTTCATAAACACCGATAATTTGTTCAATGTTCTGCTCTTTTGTATATGTTCTACATGCATGTGCCCGTCCAAATCTGGCCATTTTTCTTGATTGTTCAGGATTCTTAACTGCCTCAATCATTTTTTCTACAAGCGATTCTGGGTTTCCGGCTTCATATAAATATCCATTCTTTCCATCCTGGATTAATTCCAAAGTCCCTCCTGCATCCACTCCTATTACAAGGCATCCTGAAAGTAAAGATTCTATCGTAACGCGCCCATATGCTTCTTTTTTTCCGCATACAAAGGAAATATCCGATTGTTCATAAAGCTCGTATACATTATTGCTGGCGCCATAAAATGATATATTTTCTTCTAAATTACCATCCTGGATGAGCTGCTTTAATTCATCTATATATTCATTTTCTCCCTTTCCTACCAATAACAGATGAAAATCCATCCCTGTTTTCGTTTTAAAAAGAGAACATGCACGAAGCATTTCCTTTTGGCCTTTATGTTCGGCAAGCACACCTACTAAAATCATTCGGACAGTTTTATTTTTTAAAATCTCCCTTTGAATACATTCGCTTCCCTCCCTCTCCACCGCGTCATATATGGTACAGACTTGTCCTTCTTTTTCAAAAGGCATCAAATTTTTGATATAATCTGACACAGCAATCACTTTATTCGCCTGCTGTAACAATTTCAAGGATTTTGGATAATTAAAGATCCGATAACCTAAGTTTTCCATATTCTCCCGCAAATGCCATACAAAAGGAATACCACAATCTTTTGCCGCAGATGCCCCTATATATGCAAAAGTAGTATTGCAATGTACTAAATCAACTTGATTCACTTTTAATAACTGCTCTATCTCTTTTTTGGCTTTCCTGTTTGACAATAACTTGAATAGGAAACGAATCCTTTCCAGTAGGTCATAGTCTTTTGCAATTTCGTATCCCCAATCATTTGATACTATGTAGGTATAAGGAATCTGCTTTTGAGTCAGCAAAGAACTGCCCAGGCCATAATAAGGAAGAACAACCATAACCGCTATAGCCCTTTTCTGTAACTGGACACATAGTTCTGTCATACAGAGGAATGCTCCTGAGACAATATTATTGTCAGAAGCCATAAATACAATCTTCGTTCTGGTATCCTTTGGGAAAACTGCCGGATGATGCTGATTATAGTCCCTCATATAATGGTAGCTTAAATCAAGATAGGCTTTCTCTGTTATAAATATCAGATGTTCAAACTGGTGTTCCAATAATGTGTGTTTGATTTCTTCATGGAGATTTGGCAATGTGGCAATAAGGATAACAGCGTCTTTTCTGTGTTTTTCCAATTCAGTGACCTCATAGACAGGTAATCCACAAAATTTATGATTACTTTCCACCTGATTCTTCTTACTTACAGCAAATCCTATTATTTTATTACATACTCCATACTTGCTTAATCTCAGAAAGGCCAGTTCCCCTACCATGCCTGCACCATAAATAAACAACTTATCATATTTATTTATTTGATACAGCAATTGTTTTTCGGAATAGAATTTTAGCATTATTGATCTAATCCTCTTAATTAACTATTTTACTAAAGCTTTAGTTTCCCTGATCCATAAAAATATTTTTATATTACTTTATAAGTAAAAATTTCCATACATCTTTATATCAGAATTTATTATATTCAAATCCTATATTCACATCCATCGATCTGAATATTCTAATCTCAAAGAAAAAAACTTTTTGCAAAATATCTTAATTTCCTCCAAATAACTTACATTCAT
>DKVI01000093.1 GCA_002491115.1 Lachnospiraceae bacterium UBA7182
TTACTTGACACAAGCAGACCTGTACTTTCAGCACCGGATCGACCCGGCTGTGGAACCGGAGACCGTTGCGGAGGTCATGAAAGAATTGATTCGGGAAGGAAAAATTCTTCACTGGGGAATCTCGGAGACCACAGAGGAATATCTGCGCAGGGCTCACAGAATCTGCCCGGTGACGGCGGTGGAGAACCGGTATTCCATGATGGCCAGACAGTATGAAACGCTGTTTCCGGCGCTGGAGGAGCTGGGTGTGGGCCTGGTGGCTTTTTCACCTATGGCAAATGGTTTTCTGACAGGAAAATATGGGAAAGGCATGCAGTTTGACAGAAAACTGGATTACCGCAGCAATATGCCCCAGTTTACGGATGAGGCGATCGAGCAGAACCGGGAGCTTCTGGCATTACTTGATCAGATGGCGGACGAGAAAGAAGCTACGCCTGCTCAGATCTCCATGGCATGGATGCTGTGTAAGAAACCGTGGATTGTGCCGATTCCCGGAACACGGAAGGCAGAGCGGATGAAGGAGAATGCAGGAGCGGCGCATGTAAAGTTGGCGGAAGAGGAAGTAAAGAAACTGGACAAGGCACTGGACCAGATGAACATGTCGGAGGTGTTCGGCGGTTCCCGTATGAAACATCCGCGATAATTTTGATCTGTTTGACTTTGAGCTGACAGAGCAGGAGACGGCAGAGATTGCGGCGGTCAATTATTTTGACCCTGAACTGATGAAGGCTTTAAACAGAAGGAAGATACATGAATAAAAAGTGAAGCGCAAACCTTTGGGTATATACTGCATAACGAATCGAGACTTCTGCAAAGGGTCTCGATTTCTTTATAATAGTATCATAATTACTGGGTCTGCGAAGTGATTTCTGTAACAAAGACAATAGAATCAGGAGAAGAACATGGAGGTAAAAATGAAGAGCAGAAAACGGAATGATATTATTTTTTTTATGCTGACGGTTATTTTAGTCCTTTCACTTGCTGGCTGTGGAAGCTCCGGCGGCGGGTTAGACCAGCCAGAAGATCGTAATGAGGAGACCAACAG
The DNA here is from genome assembly GCA_002491115.1 of Lachnospiraceae bacterium UBA7182. Taxonomy (GTDB): domain Bacteria; phylum Bacillota; class Clostridia; order Lachnospirales; family Lachnospiraceae; genus Hominiventricola. The sequence goes on from DKVI01000093.1 coordinate 1,046, forward strand.
CACAGAAGGTACCGGTACTGCGGATATCAGGCAGAGTGAAGGAGAAAGCATCAAAGAAAAAAACGAAACCCAGGAGGCGGCAGTGGAGACAGATGAAGAATCCGGAAATAACAGTAATATACTGATCGTTTATTTCACCGCAGCAGAAAACAGTGGTGTGGATGCTGTTTCTTCAGCCAGTTACAGCATGAGGAACGGCGAAGCGGCAGGCAGGCTCCGGATACTGGCAGATATGATCCGGGAGAATACAGGCGGTGAACTGTTCTCTATCCGGACAGATGTAGTATATCCGGCAGATGGAGGGGAGTTGATTGACTATGCGGCACAGGAACAGAGCGAGGATGCACGCCCGGGGCTTACCAGTCACATTGAGGATCTCAGCCAGTACGAAACGGTCTTTATCGGTTACCCTAACTGGTGGGCAGATATGCCGCAGGCTTTGTACAGCTTTTTTGATGAGTATGATTTTTCCGGAAAGACCATCATCCCCTTCAATGTGCATAATGGAAGTCGTTTTTCCCGTACCATCAGTACGATTCAGGAGCTGGAACCGGATGCAGTGGTGATCGAGGATGGCTTTACAGTCAATGAGCGTGATGTGGCAGAGGCAGACGGAGATGTTGCTGACTGGCTGGAGGGCCTCGGATTCTAAGGGGAGATTGCATCCTGGCTGAAACATGTCAGCGTGTTTAAGGAGACAACCCACCACTTTGCAGTAACGGAAGTTTATACCAAAGGCTGTGATGACTGGAAGCTGGTCACATTTTCGTTTACAGCTCTGGTATATTGACTGAATAGGTAAGGATAATGAAGAGATTAAAAAAGAGAATTCTTCTGATCCCGGCAGTATTTGTGATCCTTGCAGCCTTATGTGTCTATCTGTTTTTCGGGGCAAAGCAGACCGATACAGACACAGACATTCAGGTCGGAGAAAATGGAACAAGATCGCTGATCGTCTATTTCACCCGTTCCGGCAATATAACGGCAGAGGAGGCAGAAGATACAGATGCCGTGTCCTCTGCCAGTATGATGGCAAATGATGGTTCCACAGAATTTGCCGCATATAAGCTGCAGCAGGTGACAGGGGCAGACATGTTTGAAATACGGACAGCAAGGATGTACCGAAGCGCTTTTTGGGGAACCGCCGCCACTTCATTTTTGGAGGAACTGCTGGATACCCGTCCAGCGCTTGCTGCGTATCCGGACAGCCTTGAAAAGTATGATGTTATTTATGTGGGTTATCCCATCTGGTGGTTTAATGCCCCTATGGCGGTCGGCTCGTTTTTGGAGCATTATAATCTGACGGGAAAAACGGTTGTTCCCTTTTGTACGGCACAGGATAATGGGATCGATGTCAGTATGGAATATATCCGAGAAGTCAGCCAGGGCGCAGATGTATCAGATGGATACCGATTTACGGCAGGTACGACAGAAGAGGATATCCGGAACTGGTTGGAGAAGATCGGGATTTCTGTAAAGGAATCTGTGCAGGAAGAGGACCGGACACCGGATGGGGAGGAGCAGGCAATGGTTGGAGAAAGACAGGAGGCAGCAGTTCCCGCAGATATCACGGCAGGCACACAGAGTCAGAGAGGCTTTCTCAACGATAATACGCTTCATTCTTCCATCGGGGATATCCATTACAGCAGCTATATCCCGGAAAGCTATGATGGCAGTGAACCCTATGCGCTTTTTATCACGCTGCCCGGATGGGAGGGGCTACATTTCCAGGGAGTCGGGGCCAATATGGTGGAGGACTTTGGTACAGAGTCCATAAATTATAATGACAGGATGATCGTCCTGTCCACGCAGCTGGATGACTGGGGAGAGGTCAGTGCAGACCATGCGATCACACTGACAGAGTACTTCCTGGAGCATTACAATATTGATCCGGATAAAGTCTATCTGCACGGGATGTCCGGAGGCGGTGAGACAGGATCTCTGGTAATGGGAAAACGCCCGGATTTGTATACGGCCTATCTGATGACCTCCTCCCAGTGGGATGGTGATCTGGATACGCTTGCAGAGGCGGGGACACCGGTCTATATGGCGATAGCCGAAAATGACAGTTACTATGGCTCTGGTTCCTTGAAGGAAGCATATGAAAAGCTTAAGACGATTTATGAGAAACAGGGACTGTCAGAAGAAGAGATCAACCGGCTTCTGGTTCTGGATGTAAAGGAAGATTCTTATTTTATGGAAAGGGGATTCCGGGATCAGCACGCCGGAGGGCAGGCATTTGCCCATGACGAAACAGTGATGGGATGGCTGTTTGGGGAGCATTAAAGAAAAGCATTAATAAGTCAAAATCAGTATTTTTGCCCTTTTATTTTTCATGTTGATGAAATAACCACGTCCCTTTTTAACCTAAGTGTTGCAGGCAAAAACTCCGGCGATTTTACCAACGGCTTTGCAATAGAAATTTTATATGTTACATTATAGCAATATTCAATCGGAATTTACCAAACAGATAATTTGTTTTGGAGGTAACCTTTTTATGTTTCAAAAAGCAATAATAATTGGTTGTCCGGGCGCAGGAAAAAGCACATTTGCGAGAATGCTGAGTGATAAAACTCACTTGCCTTTATATTATCTTGATATGTTATGGCACAAGCCTGACAGGACAACTGTTGACAGAAATATATTTGACGGGAAATTAAAAGAAATTGTTTTAAAGGACAAATGGATTATTGATGGAAATTACGGAAGAACACTTGAAATGCGTATTCAATCGTGTGAAACTATATTTTTACTGGATTTTCCGGTAGAGGAATGTTTAGCTGGTGCAGAATCACGCATAGGCAAACAACGTGTAGATATGCCATGGATAGAGACAGAATTTGATGAAGAATTTAGACAATGGATTATTGATTTCCCTAAAAATGAATTGCCAATCGTATATGAATTGCTTGATAGATACAAAAGCGAAAAAAGCATTTATGTCTTTCACTCAAGAGCTGATATAGATGGTTATTTATTAAAAATGTTTAGTTGAAAATTCTGGGTTATTGGGCAGTTACCCATTCCGTCATTTTGACGATGGGAAAATTTTATAGACGTTTATCAACATGAAAGGTAAAAGAGAAGTATTTTTTAATAAGAAAGGAAGTAAATGATATGGCAAAGAAACAAACAGCAGGAAGAGACAGACTGGGTGATCTGGCTCCAAAGTTTGCCCAGTTAAATGATGATGTTTTGTTTGGGGAGGTATGGTCAAGGGAAGAACAGCTTTCAGCAAGAGACCGGAGTATGATCACCATTGCGGCGCTGTTTTCAGCCGGGCTGTACCCACAACTCAAATCTCATCTGGTACTTGGGAAGGAACATGGCATTACGAAAGAGGAAGCGGTGGAAATTGTGACACAGCTGGCATTTTATTGTGGATGGCCAAAGGCGTGGAGTACATTTCCAATGATTCAGGAAGTATATGGGGAGGAATAAAAGGATGCATATTTTATTTATTAACGGAAGTCCGAATAAGAACGGAAACACAGTAAAGCTGGCGAAAGCGCTGTTTGACGGAAAAGAATACAGGACACTGCATCTGGTAGATTACAGATTGTACAGTTACGGACAGGATTTTGCAGATGACCAGTTTTCAGAAATTGTGAGTGAGATGAAGGCTGCAGATACGATAGTCATTGGCTCTCCGGTATACTGGCATAATATGAGCGGCGCAGTCAGGAACCTGATTGACCGCTTCTATGGCCCGGTACCGGCCGGCGCTCTGAAGGGAAAGAAATTTGTATTTCTGTTTCAGGGCGCAGCACCGGAAGCATGGATGCTGGAAAAAGCCGAATACACGATGAGCCGTTTTGCCGGAATGTATGGTATGGAGTATATTGGCATGGCAACGACTATAAATGATGCAGATGCGTTGTCAGGAAAAATCTGAAAGAAGAGGTGATAGTGTCACGAACCAGACCGGGGGAGATCTGTATGAAATCGTACCGGTTACGCCTTACCCTACAGAATATACGCCAACCACAGAGGTGGCAAAAGAAGAACGGGATCACGATGCCCGCCCTGAGATCCAGAACCTGCCGGAATCGATCATGGAATATGACCGCATATTGATCGGATATCCGATCTGGTGGCATACAGCTCCTATGATTATCGGCACATTTTTGGAAGCTTATGATTTGGGGGGCGTTGATATTTATCCCTTCACACAGTCGGCATCCATGGATACAGGACAGTTTAATCAGTCCATGCAGTTTGTGCGCAGGTGTGCGCCTGGTGCAGTTGTGCATGATGGTCTGTTTACCCGCGCTACAAATACAGATACGATTACGGCTTATCTGGAAAAAAATGGGTTGAAAGAATTAAAGGGACAGAGCTCACAGGAAATCATATATATTGGACAGTAAAATGTCTGAACATAATGAATAACTCTTTCAGGCAGGTTTATCTTGAAATACTCTGTAGCCAGCAACCACGGATTCTAAAGGGGATGTCCCTGCTTTGTGCAGTGGCATTCCAGGAAAATATATGTATCAGCCGTACTGCACCGGCTCGATGATTATGGGGTGGTTCCGGGATATCTTTTGTGAGACGGAGAAAGCGATTGCGCTGAAGAGAATGCTGGAGTGCGAGGAAGCGCTTGGGGCAACGAATCGCAGACCAGGCGACGATATTATCACAAGATAGGATGTCATTTCTGACAGGGTTTTAATCATAATCAAAGTCGGTTTTTGTCTCCCCATTCACACATTCCGTCCAAAATCGGGATCAGGGATTTCCCGCGTTCCGTCAGACTGTACTCTACTTTGGGAGGAATCTGCGGGTATTCCTCCCGATGCACTAACTGGTCTGCTTCTAATTCCTTCAGGGTACTGCTCAGTGTTTTGTAGGAAATTCCCCCGATATATTTTTTCATCTCATTAAACCGGACAATTCCAAACTCCATCAGGGTATAGAGGATGGTCATTTTATATTTTCCATTGATTAACGACAATGTGTAGCTGAAACCGGTATCTTTTAAATTTTCAGAAGCAATACATCTCTTATCCATTTTACACTCTCCTTTAGGTAAGTATATGAAGTGTGTATAAGTATCATATCTAAATGTGCGTACTTAATTTTTTTATATTTGCATTATACAATCTAAATATTGTATTTACAATAAAAACTTTGATTTATAAAGTTGCTGACGTCTATCTAATGAGCAGGTGGGGCTGTGAAACGAGAAGCGATGTTAAAGCTCAGAGAGGAGTTGCTTGCCGTGGAGGAGGGCAGGATGCATGGAAACAGAGGCTATTCCGTAGATGAAGTTGCATCCATGATGCGTGAGGCAATCAAGGAGGCGTCGGGCTGTGGAGAGACAAAATAAGTATAAGGTTATTGTATCAGAACAGGCAAAGCAGATGCTTGTGAACCATGCTGCATTTTTGGCGCAGGCCAGACCGGATGCGGCGGAACGGCTGGTTGTTTCTTTTGATTGTATATGCCGATTATGTGGTTGACTGCCGACAGGATTACGGCTGGCTTATTCATTAACAACAGAATAATACATTGTATTTGAAATCGTCACTTTTTCCAAAGGTGGCGATTTTTGCGCACTGTTATGAAACCTTTTATTTTTCTGATGTGTTTTATATAGGAAGGCCTTACAAAAGCAGAAAGGAAGTGGAAACATTAAATGACCTCGCAGGAATATACCCGTATCGTGCAGCAGTATGCAAATGATCTATACCGGTTAATTCTCAGCTATTGCCGGAATATCCATGATGCGGAAGATCTTCTGCAGAATGTATTTGAGAAATTACTAAAGGAGAGAAAGCATTTTCAGGATGAAGAATATCTGAAACGATGGCTGATTATAGTGGCTGTAAATGAATGCAGGAATCTTTTCCGCTCTGCATGGAGAAAAAAGCTGGTATCTTTTGAAGAGTGGACACCGGAATCTGCGTGTTTCACACCGGAAGATTCGGAGTTACTTGTAGCTGTCCGGGAATTACCGCCCAAATACAGGATAGTGATTCATTTACATTACTATGCAGGATATTCTGAAAAAGAAATTGCAGAAATTTTAAAAATCCCGCTTTCCACAGTGAAAACTCGTGTGAGACGTGGCAAAAAGCGGCTGCGGGAGAGAATGGAGGAACTATGAAGAATAAATATCAGAGAACATTTGATAAGATACATCTTTCAGAACAATCAAAAAATAAATTGCTGAAACTGATAGACAAGGAGCAGGAAAGTATGAAAATAAGTTGGAGAAAAAGTGCAGCAGCGGTTATATGCTGCGTATTATGTGCAGGAATTACCGTATTTGCGGCAGCACGGTTGATTTTTAATGACTCTTCCGCGCGTCCGGATACATTGACCGCAGATTATGCGGCTGTAGAGCAGGCGCAGCAGGAAACGGGATTGAAATTTAACTGTCCCAAAGTTCTGGGTAAAGATTATTCATTTATGAATATGAATATCAATGACGGAGAATATTTTGATGAAAACGGAGAATCGCTGGGGACATATTCCGCTGTTTTTATCAGTTATTTAGATACAAATAAGAACGCGCTGATTTATGAAGTGCGGCCGGAAAACAGTATAGAGCGGGAACAGACAGCCAGTGATCCGCAGACAGCAGAAGTATCTCCCGGGTATTATGCGGAGACAGAGGAACAGGGGATGGAGCAGACGCTGATTCGTAAGAGTCTGGTATGGTATGCGGATGGAAATCGTTATGAGTTGTCAGGATATAATCTGCTGTTGGAAAGCGAAGATATTGCGGCAATGGCGAAAGAGATTATGGAATCAGACAATTAAAAATAATAGGTGAGGCATTTTTAAGGGCCGCTGAAGGAAAGGGGCATACAGTCACCCGTTTTGAACACAGCGGCTCTATTTTTGTTGCCTTCTGAAAATTGGAAAGTTTTTACGAAATATCAGTAAAAACTATTGATTATGAGAAAGTTTTTGGATATACTAACGGCAAAGGAGGGACGTTATGATTGTAAGACCCCATTATTTAGATTTGCTGAAAACCTACCGTGACGTACCACTGGTAAAGATCCTTGCGGGTATTCGTCGCTGCGGTAAATCCACAATTTTAGATATGCTGCAGGATGATTTAATAAAGAGCGGTATTACTGCCGACCATATAATCAGTATGTGTTACACTTCGGAAGATTTTGACGACGGCATGACCGACAAAGATATGTATAACGGTATTAAAGAGAAAATAATCGGCCGTGAGCGTTATTATCTTCTGCTTGACGAAGTGCAGGAAATCACAGGCTGGGAAAAAGCCGTCAACAGTCTTTTGGAAAATGCCAATACAGATATCTATGTGACCGGCTCCAATTCAAAGCTGATGTCAAGTGAAATATCAACATATCTGACAGGCCGATATATTTCTATTCCTGCGTTTACGCTGTCCTTTGCCGAGTATATGGAGTTCAAAAAAGCAGGAGGACGCGCGCCGAAAGAGCTGCTTACCGAATACATCCGCATGGGCGGATTTCCTATCGTTGCGCTGAGTCATTTTGATGAGGGTGCAGCGCATCAGATCGTCGAGGGTATTTACAATTCCGTTATCACCAGCGATATAATAAAATGGCACAATATCACGAATTTTGACCTGTTCAACCGTGTTGTGAAGTATATCATTGAAAATGTCGGCAAGACCTTTTCCGCTAACGCTATCGTAAAGTTTTTGAAAAGTGAGGGGCGTTCTCTCTCGGTGGAATCGGTATATAACTACCTGGAATGGCTGGAGAAGGCTTTTGTGATCTACCGCTGTCAGCGATACGACCTGCAGGGAAAATCTGTGCTGAAAACGCAGGAGAAATTTTATCTGGCTGACGCTTCTCTGAAATACTGCATGATGGGCTTCAATCCGAAATCCGTTGCCGCAATGCTTGAAAACATCGTGTACTTTGAGCTTCGCAGAAAAGGCTATAAGGTGTATATCGGTAAGAACGGAACGAAAGAAATCGACTTTGTGGCGGTCCGGCGTGATGAGCGTATCTATGTGCAGGTATGCCGCAATCTGCCGGAGGAATCCGACCGCGAGGTTGCCAATCTGCTTGAAATCAAAGACCACTACCCCAAGTATGTAGTAACGCTTGACGAGCTTGCAGCAGGTAATATCAACGGTGTGAAGATCGTGCATTTGGCGGATTTTTTGTTGAGTGAAAATTATTAAGCTATGTGCATGAACATTTTTCAGAAGCAATACATCTCTTATTCATTTTACACTCTCCTTCAGGTAAGTATATGAAGTATATGTAAGTATCGCACTTAAATGTGCGTACTTGTATTCATGTTTATATTTGTTACAATCATCCTATGGATTGACATCAGAGTCAGGACGATAAAAAATGCAAAAGGAGAATGAAACATATGAGTAAAAAGATTGTTGTGATCACAGGGAGTCCAAGGAAAAACGGAAACAGCTTTGCCATGACGGATGCGTTCATCAGGGCCGCTGAGGCAAAGGGGCATACAGTCACCCGGTTTGATGCCGCCATGAAAAATGTGGGAGGGTGCCATGCATGTGAATCCTGCTTCAAGACGGGAAAAGCGTGTTCTTTTGACGATGATTTTAATGCCATCGCCCCGGCCATCCTGGAGGCGGACGCGGTTGTCTTCACGATGCCGGTTTACTGGTATTCCATCCCGGCGCAGATTAAGGGAGTGATTGACAAACTGTTTTCTTTCTGCGTGGCGGGAAAAGATGTGGCAGGGAAAGAGTGTGCGTTGATCACCTGCTGTGAAGAGGATGATCTGTCTGTTATGGATGGCGTCCGTATCCCGGTTGAGCGTTCCGCGGCGCTGTTGAAATGGAAGATGGCAGGTGAGGTGCTTGTCCCGGGGGTTTTGAATGCCGGAGATATTGAAAAAACGGACGGATGCAGCCAGGCGGCTGCGCTGGCAGAAAAAATCTGAGAGAAAATGGAGGAATGATATCCATGGCTGCCTGGGGTGCTTCGGGGGCAGAAGCAGCAGGGAATGTCCCTGCGTCCAGAAGGATGATATGAGTCAGATTTATCCGGCGGTAAAGGACTGCGATGTTGTTGTGCTTGCCACGCCGCTGTATTACTGGAATATGAGCGGGCAGCTTAGGACGGCGGTTGACCGGCTGTTTGCGCTGGAGGAAGGGGACGGAAATTACCTCCGGGGAAATGGAAAGGCATCTGCCCTGCTGATGGCGGCGGAAGGCAGCGGCTTTGAGGATGTGGTGCTTTACTATGATCATCTGATGGAGCATTTAATATGGAAAAATCTCGGACACGTCCTTGCCGGAGGAAATATGGCAGTGGGTGATATTGAAGGGAAACCGGAACTGAAAGAGGCATATGAGCTTGGAAAATCAATAAAGTGAAAAAATGTGGAACCGGAAATGATATCCAGTATGCGGCAGGCCATGTCTGCCGCTTTTCTAGTGGTTGAAATACTTTAACATCTGTACCAGCACATCATTCTCGTGAATATTTCCCTGCTTGTTCCGTTTATCAAAAGTCAGGAATCCGGCAGCAGAATAGAAGTCAAAAAGTTTTGGCTGATCATTACACTCTATGTATACAGTTTTTCCGCCAATCAGATATTCCACGTCTAATACACGTTGCAGAGCCATAGAAAGCAAGTCAGACCCGGCAATGCTGAGTGGCAGGTTTGGATTAAAGTTCCTGCCAAGCTGTGCAATCAATGGCATAGACACCATAAAACGCTCTAAGAAATCATCATATTGTGAAAACTTCGCAATTTTTTTCTGCAAGGTTTTACTCAGGTGTGTGCCGGCGATTGATACAAATTTATTGGCAAGGGTATAATACCCAACAAAAGCAGAACCGCTTTCGCATTCCTTGAAAACAAGGAATGTAATGGCAATCCGTTGTCTGGCAAATTCAATAGCCTTATTATGTATAAAATCTTCCACATCAAGATTAAGCGGACACATAAAAGTGGAGAGGACTGACTTGCATGAATCCTCCCCATACATTTTCATCATATCCAATATATTTATCTGCTTTATCTGTTGTGTCATTTTACTAAAGCTCCTAACAGTTTTTTAATATCCTCGCCTTTCACATCTTCGGATTCAACATGGCGTAGAGGGTAATTAGCTGCTGTTTCGGCAGCCTGTTCAAGAACAGTGATAAATGCTTCAGCTTTTTTTGCGTCATCAATAACGATATTATGAAAAATGCTTTCTGTTGCCATAAGCTCACTCCTCCCATATTCTTAGTGTTATTATACTCATTTGAGAGCTAAATAGCAATGAAAATTCTGTGAATACTGAGACAAAAATCGGTATTTTGACTGACAGCCTCTTTTTTATTATGTATTTGCCATTGATTTTTTGTAAGATATTCCCCATGCTTCCATGGAATCAATAATGGGGCGCATGGATTCACCCAACTCACTTAAAGCATATTCTACCCGTGGAGGGACTTCCGGGTATACGGTTCGTGTGATGATCCCATCATCCTCTAAGGAGCGCAGGCTGTCTGTCAACACCTTCTGGCTGATCCCTTCCAGGTCTTTTCTCAATTCGTTAAAACGCCAGGGGCGTACCTGAAGATTTCGTATGATCAGCAGTTTCCATTTGCTTCCGATCAGTGCTACGGTGGTAGCTACAGGGCAGTCCGGCATTTCTTCCTTTGTCATCATATCGACACCTCCATAAGTTCAGATTTGAATGTTACATGCAAATTATAACCTAATGTGGAAATCCCGTCAATTAGAGCCTGACAGGTTACTTTTAGGTGACTGGGTTATAAAAAAGTGCGTACTTTTTTCCTGAAAAATAACCCGATATAATGATGTGGGTGTCAAAAGTAC
>DKVI01000066.1 GCA_002491115.1 Lachnospiraceae bacterium UBA7182
AGTGGCTTAATCAGCAGGCACTACATAGACTGTAAGTTTCCCTGAACATTTCCCTGGACTTCACAAAATCCAGTTGCAGAAAATATCATGCTAAGGTATAATAAATTCAAACGTGATAATTTCAGCGAAAAAGGATTAAAAAGAAAGGAGTTCTGCTCATGACACCCGCATTAGCGCAGCTTAAAACATATACCGAAGAAGACTACAACAATCTGCCGGAAACTGTCCGCGCCCGGCAGGATACATCAGGAAATCTTGTCTTTTCTCCACTTTGAACTGAAGTATGACAAGTCTGCCAATACAGCCATACGGCAGATCAAAGACAGACAATATACCCAGGCACTTGAGGGGTATTCCGGTGAGATTTTGCTGGTGGGGATAAACTATGATAAAAACAGTAAAAATAAATGGCATAGCTGCAGGATAGAAAAGATTGACGCTGGTACTGTTTTTCCAGTATAATTATTCCATTAAAATAAAAAGGAGTGACGTAGTGAGGCAGTTTTTTGGTGCGAGCCAGCGCGGAAATCTAAGAGAAGCGGTGCAGGGCCTGGTTCATCCCCAGGCGATTCTGTTGATGTCTAACGATGGACAGTTTGACACACATGTAAAAGAGCTGGAAGAATTATATCCGGGGGTGCCCAGTATTGGATGCATCGGGATGAGTTATGATACCCGGGTAGTGGAAAAAGGGGTCAGCGTAGTCGCATTTCTGGATGGAGTAAAAGCGACCGCTAATGTATTGGAACAGGTATCTGTCATGCCGGTGCGGTATATCAGGCGCCTGGAACAGGATATAAAGGAGACGGACGGCGCCCAGCGGGATACGGTTTGTATTGATTTTTGTTCCGGAAATGATGCCTGTGTGCTGACGACCATCCATACGGCATTAAAGAAGAGAAAGATTTCCCTTGTGGGAGGAACAGGTGATGCGGGCAGAGTTTCTGCCAACGGAAAGGTATACGAAGACGCAGTGGCGTATGTGCTGGTTAAGAATCTGAACGGACGGGTAAAAGCGTATAAAGAAAATATTTATCACAGGATGGGAGACTACAGTTTTATTGCTTCCGGAACGGACAAATCCAGGTACATAATAGGCGCTTTGAATGGGCAGCCTGCCAGACAGGTATATCAGAATATTCTTCATGTGACGGAGCAGCAGATTCAGACACAGACTTTTAAGAATCCTTTTGGAAAAGTGAACGGAGAGGATGTATGTATTATTTCTATCAAAGAAGTGGATGGGAATGCGCTGGCATGCTTTCGGCAGGTCAATGATTCAGATGTGCTGATCATGCTGGAACTGGGAGATTATAAAGAGATTGTCAAAGATACGGTCCGTGCCATACGCAGGGACTTCCCGCGTCTGTCGGCTGTATTTTCCATTAATTGCCTGTTTCGGTATAAGCTTTTTACCCAGCATCATTATATGGATGAATATTTAAAAGAAATGGGGACGCTTGGCAGTCATGCCGGCCTGGTGGGCTATGGAGAACATTATAATAACCGGTTTGTGAACCAGTCTATGACTTGTGTGGCGTTTGAGTAAAGAGGGAGGAGAAGGAAGCATGCAGTTATGGAGAAAGAATGCGAAAAAGGCCGGCAAAGAATACACGGAAGAGACAGGACTGTATCCGGTTGTCTATGTAACCGATGTGCTGAAAGATTATCAGAAAGAGCTTGTGCAAAAAGAGGTAGAATCTTTATGGGAACTGAATCTGATCGGAAGTTCCTTTGACGGCGTGTTAAAAGAGGCAACACAGTTCCAGGATAAGCTGCAGGAGTTTGAGCAGACATTTGAAACGATTCATCAGGTATCCGGTCAGTTTGAGGGAGTGAGAGAAGAGATCAGTGCGTCGGTGGCGCAGGCGCAGGAGAAAGTGGAGGGCTTAAGGACCAATTCTTTGCAGGTGGAGGCCTGTTTTGACCAGATGGAGCATACGTTTGAAGCGCTTCAGGCTTCTGTGGGTAAAATTAAACAGTGCATGAGCAGCATCGTGTCTATTGCGGATCAGACCAATATACTTGCCATCAATGCTTCCATTGAAGCGGCGCGGGCCGGGGAGAAGGGAAAAGGATTTGCGGTGGTGGCGGCAGAGGTGAAGAAACTTGCGGACGAGATCAAGCTTTTGGCAGGAGACGTGGATGTGGGCATCCATGAAGTGGAATGCGGTACAGGCGAATTAAATTCCAGTATTGGCATTTCCAGGCAGGCCCTGGGACATAATATAGAAAAAGTGAATGAGACCGGTGCGACATTTGGAAAAATCATGGAGGCGGCAGGAGGGGCGGCGGCTGTGCAGTCGGAGATCTCGGATGTAATACACAATTCCAGGACGGCTCTTCAGATATTGTGCAGTTTCTTTGATCAGATTAAAGAGCAGTATCAGGTAGTGGTGAAGCACATTAAGACAGCAAGCCTTTTGGGAACCACAAAAAGCGCCATGTTTGAAGATGTTGACAATCTTCTGTCCCAGATCGCGCCGATTGTGAAGGAGGAAGACTGTGGGAGATATTAAGGAAGAGATAGAAAAAAGGCGGACTTTTGCGATCATATCTCACCCGGATGCGGGCAAGACGACACTGACGGAAAAGTTCTTATTATACGGAGGCGCAATCAATCTGGCCGGTTCGGTCAAAGGAAAGGCGACCGCCAGACATGCAGTATCCGACTGGATGGAGATTGAAAAGGAGAGAGGAATCTCGGTTACGTCTTCTGTCCTTCAGTTTAACTATGACAAGTATTGCATCAATATTCTGGATACGCCGGGGCATCAGGATTTCTCGGAGGATACCTACCGGACACTGATGGCGGCGGATTCGGCGGTCATGGTGATCGACGGGTCCAAAGGTGTGGAGGCCCAGACCAGAAAGCTGTTCAAAGTATGCGTGATGCGCCATATTCCCATCTTTACTTTTATCAACAAGATGGACAGAGACGCCATGGATACTTTTGAACTTCTGGATGATATAGAAAAAGAGCTGGGCATTGCCACCTGTCCGGTCAATTGGCCCATCGGCTCCGGCAGGGAATTTAAAGGGGTCTATGACCGTAGCAGCCGGAAAATTCATGTGTTCTCCGATACGGAGAAGGGAACAAAAGAAGGCGAAGACCGGGTTCTTTCGGTGGAGGAAGCAGATGAAGTACTTTTGGAAGGCCAGAAGGAGAAACTTCTGGAAGAAATCGAACTTCTGGACGGGGCCAGCGCGGAATTTGACCAGGAGCTGGTGGATCACGGAGCGCTCTCACCGGTGTTTTTCGGTTCTGCCCTGACGAATTTCGGTGTGGAGATTTTCCTTAAATATTTCCTGAAGATGACCACATCACCGCTTCCCAGAAGGTCGGGCGATACGCTCATAGACCCCATAGAAGAAAGCTTTTCCGGCTTTATTTTCAAGATACAGGCCAATATGAACAAAGCACACAGAGACAGGATCGCGTTTATGCGCATCTGTTCCGGAAAGTTTGAGGCGGGCATGGAGGTCCTGCATGTGCAGCCGGGTAAAAAGATCCGCTTATCCCAGCCCCAGCAGATGATGGCGCAGGACCGCAAGATTGTGGAAGAAGCGTATGCGGGGGATATTATCGGCCTGTTTGATCCGGGTATCTTCTCCATCGGGGATACGGTATGTATGCCCGGCAGACAGATCCGGTATGAGGGCATCCCTACCTTCGCCCCCGAGCATTTTGCCAGGGTGCGTCAGGTGGACACCATGAAGCGCAAGCAGTTTATCAAAGGGATTGAGCAGATCGCCCAGGAGGGCGCGATTCAGATCTTCCAGGAGTACAATACTGGCATGGAGGAGATCATTGTGGGCGTTGTGGGCGTCCTGCAGTTTGACGTGCTGAAATACCGCCTGAACAATGAGTATAACGTGGAGATTCTGCTGGATAACCTGCCTTACGAGCATATCCGGTGGATTGAAAATGAAGAGATTGACATGGACAAAATAAGCGGAACATCCGACATGAAGAAAATCTGCGATCTGAAAGGACGTCCGCTCCTTTTATGGATCAACAGCTGGAGCATCAATATGACCCTTGAGCGCAATGAAGGGCTGAAATTGTCCTCCTTTGGCCGTTAATTTCCCCCTTTTCAAAAACTGTAAGTTTTGTTATACTGTCTATAATGAAGTTCCGGCAGGTACGGGACATAAGATGCAGGAGGTATACAGGGATGGAGAAATTAGACAGAGCGACACATCCGCTTCCGGTGGATGAAGATATGGGCGAAGTGCAGATTGCCGATGAGGTGGTCGCGATCATTGCAGGTATGGCGGCGACAGAAGTCAAAGGTGTCGCGTCCATGGTGGGAAATATTAAAAATGAACTGGTCGCAAAGATGGGGATGAAGAACCTGTCCAAAGGCGTCAAGGTAGAAGTGACGGACGCCGATGTGAAAGTGGATCTGGCCCTCAACATCGCATTTGAGGCAAATATTCTGGAAGTATCCAGGATCGTCCAGGATAAAGTAAAATCAGCCATTGAAAGCATGACCGGCATGGAAGTATCCAGAGTGAACGTCCGTGTGGCCGGCGTGGTCTTAGAGTAGCAGTCAGGGCAGCATGACAGGGCTGCCAAACAACGCAGGAGCCCGCCTGGCGGGCTCTTGTTCCGTATGTCGATTGAAATTCTGCCAGACATGTTTTTAATGGCTTTCCCGGAGGCAAGGATGAAAAGAAGAGAACAAAGAGAATGCATTTTCCAGCTCCTTTTTCGTGTGGAGTTTAACGGCCGCGAAGAGATGGAGGAACAGGCCGGTCTGTTCGTGGAAGATCTGAAAGAAGAAAGCGAAGTCAGGGAAGAGGACGAGAGTTATATTTTAGTTAAATATAAGAAAGTGATCGAGAAGATCCCCGAGATTGACGCCCTGCTGGAAGAGACGTCCAGGGGCTGGAAGACCTCCCGTATGGGAAAAGTAGAGCTGACGATTCTTCGGCTGGCTGTATATGAGATGAAATTTGACGAAGATATTCCGGAAAAAGTGGCCATTAACGAGGCCATTGAGCTTTCTAAAAAATTCGGCGGAGATGACGCGCCTGCGTTTGTCAACGGAGTGCTGGCCAAACTGGCAGGGAAAAAGCAGTAATGGCGAAGAATGTATATTCGGTCAGGCAGGTCAATGCCTATATTAAAAATATGTTCATACAGGACTTTATGCTGAACCGGATCTATGTAAAAGGCGAGATATCCAACTGTAAATATCATACATCCGGACATATTTATTTTTCTCTGAAAGATGAATCCGGGTCTATCGCCTGCGTCATGTTCGCCGGGGACAGAAAAGGCCTTGGATTCCGGATGCAGGAAGGGCAGAAGGTGATCGTATTCGGCGGTGTCAGCGTGTATGAAAGGGACGGGAAATATCAGCTTTACGCCAGGCAGATTCAGTTGGACGGAGAGGGCGTTCTCTATCAGAGATATGCGCAGTTAAAGCACGAGTTAGAAGAGATGGGGATGTTTTCCGCCCAGTTTAAACAGCCGATCCCTCTCTACAGCAGGACCATAGGCATCGTTACGGCGCCCACAGGGGCGGCGATCCGGGATATCATGAACATTGCGAAAAGGCGCAATCCCTGTGTGCAGTTGATCTTATATCCTGCCCTGGTGCAGGGGGAGCAGGCAGCTCCCAGTATCGTGCAGGGAATCCGGACACTGGACGCTTTTGGTGTGGACGTGATGATTGTGGGACGGGGCGGCGGTTCCATAGAAGATCTCTGGGCTTTTAATGAAGAATCCGTAGCCCGGGCGATTTTCGCCTGCCATACGCCGGTTATATCGGCGGTGGGGCATGAGACGGATATAACCATTGCGGACTATGTGGCGGATCTTCGGGCGCCTACGCCTTCGGCGGCGGCGGAGCTGGCGGTGGCGGATTACCGGCAGCTGGTCGGCGGGCTGGAACTGTTTCGCAATCAACTGGCGGACCGGATGGAGCAGAAGATCGCCTGGTACAGGCAGCGTCTGGAGAATAAAGGCCTGCTCCTTTCCCAGGCCAGTCCCGAATACAGGCTGAATGAAAAGCGCCAGTACGCATCGGAGCTGATGGACAGACTGTCCTTGTTGACGCGGCAGAAGCTGGAGGATTCCAGACATCGGATGCAGTTGTACGCACAGAAGCTGGACGGGTGTTCGCCGCTTAAAAAGTTGCAACAGGGGTATTCTTATACGGAGACTGCTGATCATAAGGCGCTTTGCCGCGTTGCCCAAGTAAGACCCGGGGATTCGGTCACGATTCATGTGACAGACGGCCGGATTTTAGCGCGGGTGGAAGAAGCGCAGGCGACGGAAAGGAACGGATGACCATGGCAGAAGAAAAAAAGGATGAAGAATTTCGCCTGGAAGAGGCGTTTGAACAGATAGAGAGGATACTGGAAAGATCAGGAGACAAGGACGTGTCGCTGGAGGAGTCTTTTTCGCTTTATCAGGAGGGGATGCGGCTTTTGAAGCTTTGTAACGCCCGGATTGACCAGGTGGAAAAAAAGATGCTTCTGATTGACGAGGAGGGAGGGCTCCATGAATTTTCCTGAAGAATTAAAGAAACGGACCGCTTTTACAGAGGAGATCGTAAAAAGCTTTCTTCCGGCTGAAGAAGGTTTTCAAAAGACAGTGTTAGAAGCAATGAATTATAGCGTCTTGGCAGGCGGGAAGCGTCTGCGCCCGCTTTTGATGTATGAGACTTACCGTATGTTCGGCGGAGAGGAAGACGTGATCCGGCCGTTTATGGCTGCCATAGAGATGATTCATACCTATTCTCTGGTGCATGATGATCTGCCGGCCATGGATAACGACGAATATCGCAGAGGAAAGCTTACGACCCATGCCAAATATGGACATGCCATGGGCATCCTTGCGGGAGACGGGCTTCTAAACCTGGCTTTCGAGACGGCGCTTACGGCTTTTTCCTGCGGACAGGATATAAAAAGGACTGCAAAAGCATTACAGGTGCTGGCGAAAAAAGCAGGCGTCTACGGTATGATCGGGGGACAGGTGGTAGACGTCTCATCCAGCGGACAGGCAGTCTCTTTGGAAACGCTGGATTTTATTTACGAACTGAAAACCAGTGCCCTTTTGGAGGCGTCCATGATGACGGGGGCCATACTGGCAGGAGCATCTGATGAGGAAGTCGGGATCATCGAGCAGGCGGCATCCGCCATAGGAAGAGCTTTCCAGATACGCGATGATATCCTGGACGTGACCGGCACGCTGGAGACTCTGGGCAAACCGGTCTTAAGCGACGATAAAAATGAGAAAACCACTTATGTGACATTGAAAGGACTGACGCAGGCGTCAGAGGAAGTGGAGAAGATCTCAGAAGAAGCGCTGGTTTTGCTGGCGTCGCTTCCTTATAAAAATGTATTTCTGACAGAACTGATAAAGTCTCTGATTTACAGAGAAAAATAGGGGGTAGGGGTTTTATGGTATTGGAGAAGATCGATCAGGTCAATGATATTAAGAAAATATCGCCGGAGGAGTACGGGCTTCTTGCCGAGGAGATCCGGGAGTTTCTGATTGGAAAAATAAGCCAGAACGGGGGCCATCTGGCCTCTAATTTAGGCGTGGTGGAACTGACCATGGCGCTGCATCTGACTTTTAACCTTCCGTCTGATAAGATCGTCTGGGACGTGGGGCATCAGTCTTATACACATAAACTTTTGACCGGAAGAAAAGCGGGCTTTGACGGCCTGCGCAAATACGGAGGATTAAGCGGTTTCCCCAAGAGAAAAGAAAGCGACTGTGACTGTTTTGACACAGGCCACAGTTCCACGTCCATATCTGCCGGGATCGGCCTGGTGGCGGCGAGAGACTTAAAAGGCGGCAGCGAGTATATTGTGTCGGTCATAGGAGACGGCGCGCTGACGGGCGGCATGGCCTATGAGGCTTTGAACAATGCGTCTCAGCTTAAAAAGAATTTTATTATCGTGCTTAACGACAACAACATGTCCATCGCGGAAAATGTGGGGGGCATGTCGGAGTATCTGAACGGGCTTCGCACCAATGAAGTGTACACGAACTTCAAGACGGGCGTGGAGCAGTCTTTGAACCGGATTCCGGGCGGAACCCATCTGGCAAATCAGCTGAAAAAAACAAAAAGCGGCATCAAGCAGCTCTTTATACCCGGTATGCTTTTTGAGAACATGGGAATCACCTATCTCGGGCCTGTGGACGGCCATGATGTGGGAAAACTGATGGATGTGTTCACAAAAGCGAAGCGGGTCAAAGGAGCCGTCATTGTCCATGTGCTGACAAAAAAGGGAAAAGGTTATGATCCTGCCGAACGGCATCCGGCCAGGTTCCACGGCGCGGAGCCTTTCGATATCCAGACCGGACTTCCGAAGAACAAGCGCAAAAAGGCCAATTATCAGGATGTGTTTTCCACCTGTATGGTGAAACTGGGGCAGCGCAATGAGAACGTGGTGGCGATCACGGCTGCCATGCCGGACGGGACAGGTCTGAAGCGTTTTAAGAATCTCTATCCTGAACGGTTCTTTGACGTGGGAATCGCGGAGGGGCATGCGGTGACTTTCGCGGCGGGTCTGGCGGCGGGAGGTATAAAACCCATACTGGCGGTTTACTCCTCCTTTTTACAGCGGGCCTATGACCAGGTGCTCCATGACGTGTGTATCCAGAATCTGCCGGTGGTGTTCGCCATTGACCGGGCGGGGCTGGTGGGCAGTGACGGGGAGACGCATCAGGGAATCTTCGATCTTTCCTATCTGTCCAGCATTCCCAATATGCATATCATGGCGCCGAAAAATAAATGGGAGCTGTCCGACATGCTGAAATTTGCGGTGGGTTTTGACGGCCCTGTGGCGCTGCGTTATCCAAGGGGCGAGGCGTACGACGGCCTGAAAGAATTCAGAAAGCCCATCGTGTACGGAAAGGGCGAGATCCTTTATGAGGAGGAGGACATCGCGCTTCTGGCTGTGGGCAGCATGGTTAAGACGGCGGAGGTGGTCCGAAGGAAGTTAAAAGAGATGGGGTACAGCTGTACACTGGTGAACGGCCGTTTTATAAAGCCGGTGGACACGGAACTGATCCGGGAACTTTGTAAAGATCATAAACTTCTGGTGACGATGGAAGAAAATGTAAGAAGCGGCGGATTCGGCGAGAAAGTGCGGGATTATGTGACGGACCACGAGCTGCCTGTGAAAGTTCTGAATATTGCCATTCCGGATGAATATGTAGAACACGGCAACGTGTCCATTCTCTATGAGGAAGTGGGCATTGATGTGGAGTCCGTGACAAAACGCACAGTGGAAAAATACATTACGGTTAAGGGATAGGAATATATGAAGACAAGACTGGATGTCCTTATGGTGGAACGGGGCTTGGCAGAGTCCAGAGAGAAAGCCAAAGCCATCATTATGTCCGGAAACGTATTTGTGGACGGGCAGAGAGAAGATAAAGCCGGTTCTGCTTTTCCTGAAAAGGCAGTCATTGAGGTAAAGGAGAATCCTCTGAAATATGTAAGCCGGGGCGGACTGAAACTGGAAAAGGCCATGATGCATTTTGACCTGTCCGTCCGGGGAAAGGTCTGTATGGATGTGGGTTCTTCCACAGGAGGCTTTACAGACTGTATGCTGCAAAACGGAGCCGTGAAGGTCTATGCGGTGGATGTGGGAAAGCCGGGACAACTGGCATGGAAGCTTCGTCAGGATGAACGGGTGGTTCCGATGGAAAAGACCAATATCCGTTATGTGACAAAAGAGCAGATCGGGGAGCCGGTGGCATTTGCCTCCATTGACGTGGCGTTTATCTCGCTTACAAAAGTGCTGGAGCCGGTAAAAGCGCTTTTGACTTCAGACGGGCAGATTGTGGCTCTGATTAAACCCCAGTTTGAGGCAGGCAGGGAACAGGTGGGGAAAAAAGGCGTGGTGCGGGACAAAAAAGTCCACCTGGAGGTGGTGGAGCGCATTATCGCCTATGCGGTGCAGACGGGTTTTGAAGTGCTGAATCTGGAATTTTCGCCCATTAAAGGACCGGAAGGGAACATAGAGTACCTTATCCATTTACAGAATCACGAGAAGGGGACAACCTGGGAGCATATACCGGTGGAACCAAAGACCATTGTGGAACAGGCCCATCAGGCTTTATAATAAGATCGATGAAAACATTTTATATTATTGCGAACAGTGACAAAGACGAAAGCATCAGGCTTTCTTATGAGATTTCGGATTATCTTACTTCCCGGGGCAGACGGTGCCTGGTCCGAAACCAGGCCCAGGACAGCAAAACGGCCCGGGAACTTCTTCTGTCGGAAGGCGTGGAGGGCATCCTGGTGCTTGGAGGCGACGGAACTTTGCTTCGGGCGGCCAGAGAACTGGCGGAAAGCAGGATTCCCTTTCTTGGCATCAATATGGGACATCTGGGATATCTGGCCGAGATCGAGAGACAAAATGTACAGACGGCGCTGGAAAAACTGATGACAGATGCGTATACGATAGAGGAACGGATGATGCTTTCGGGAAATGTCTATACAAACGGACAGTTGACAGAACAGGATGTGGCGTTAAACGATATCGTGATCAGCCGTTTTGCCAACTTGCGGGTGGTGAACTATGAGGTCTATGTAAACGGGCAATACCTGAATTCTTTTACGGCCGACGGCATGATTGTATCTACGCCTACCGGTTCCACCGGTTACAGCCTTTCGGCAGGCGGGCCGATCATATCGCCTACGGCTTCCATGCTGGTACTTACGCCGGTCTGCCCGCATACGTTAAATTCCCGGAGCATTGTCTTTTCAGGGGACGACCATATACGGATACAGATCGGAAAAGGCAGAAGGGACGGTCCGGATGAGGCGTGTGTGACCTTTGACGGGGATACATATGTACCCATGGTGACGGGGGACTATGTGGATATCCGGAAATCCACGGAGGTGACCCGGATCTTAAAGATCAACCAGGTCAGTTTCCTGGAGGTACTTCGGGATAAATTAAGCAGGAACTGACGAAAGGAAGATCCAGATGAAACGCAGAAGGCATAAAAAAATCATTGAACTGATCGAAAATTTTGATATAGAGACACAGGATGAACTGGCGGACCGTCTGCATCAGGAAGGGTTTCAGGCGACCCAGGCGACGATTTCCAGGGATATAAGGGAGCTGAAACTGTCTAAAGTACCCGGAAAAGGCGGACGCCAGAAATACGCGCTCCTGAATCATCAGGAGCACCAGATGGAAGAAAAATATGTGGGGATTTTAAAAGAAGCTTTCGTGTCCATGGACTGCGCCCAGAACATACTGGTCATTAAGACAGTGGCAGGCATGGCCATGGCGGTGGGAGCCGCCCTGGACAAGATCGGATGGAAAGAGATCGTAGGGTGTATCGCGGGGGACGACACAATCATGTGCGTAATCCGGACGGCGGAGGATACGAAGACAGTGATGGAAGAACTGGATAAGATCGTAGGATGACAGAGGTGAAAAGATGCTGCTTCATTTACATGTAAAAAACCTTGCCCTGATCCGGGAGACGGAGATTGACTTCACCAGAGGGCTGAACATACTGACAGGAGAAACCGGCGCGGGAAAATCGATCATTATCGGCTCGATTACCATGGCGCTTGGGGGAAAAGTGTCAAAAGAGATGCTGAGAGAAGACGCGGACAGCGCGCTTGTGGAGCTGATCTTCACGGCAAAGCATCCACAGCTTCTTAAGAAACTTGCCGAGCTGGACATTCCGGTGGAAGACGACGAACTGATTCTGTCGAGGAAGATCACAGGCAGCAGAAGTATCTGCCGGCTGAACGGAGAGACGGTCAGCGCTTCGGTGTTAAAAGAAATATCTTCTTATTTAATTGATATCCACGGGCAGCATGAGCACCAGTCTTTGCTGAATAAGAAAAAGCATCTGGAAATCCTGGACGCCTACGCCCACGAAAGGATCCTGCCCGTGCAGCAGGCGCTGTCCGAAAGTTATCATGCCATGCAGGAGCTTGAGAGAGAATTAAACAGCGCTTCTGCCGATGCGGACGCCCGCCTGCGGGAGCAGTCGCTTCTGGAATATGAGATCCAGGAAATCACGGATGCCGCACTTGCAAAGGATGAAGATACAGAACTGGAACATACATACAGGAAAATGTCCGGCAGCAAAAAGATACTGGAAGCGCTGGGAACCGTACAGATGCTCTGCGCCGGGGAAGACGCGTCGGCGTCCGACCAGATCGGAAGAGCCTGCCGGGAATTATCGGCGGTTGTCAGTTATGACGAGCAGTTATCCCAGCTTGACAGTCAGCTTTCGGAACTTGACAGTCAGCTGCAGGATTTTGTCCGGGAGCTTTCCGATTATATGGAGGGTCTTCAGTTTTCCGAACAGGAGTTTACGGATACCCAGGAACGGCTGAACCTGATCAACCATCTGAAAGCCAAGTACGGCCCGTCGGTGGAGGCGATCACGGCATACAAAGAAGAAAAACAAAAAAAACTGGATCTGCTGATTCATTATGACCAGTATAGGGACAAGCTGAAAAAAGACTATGAAAAAGCGCTGGAAGAGACGAGAAAGCTGTGTAAAAAACTTCATGAGATACGCATGCAGGCGGCGGGAAAGCTGGCGGAACTGATGAGAGAGCAGTTGGCGGAACTGAATTTTCTGGATGTGCAGTTTGAGATTTCGGTAAAAGAGACAGAGCATCTGACGGCGAACGGATTTGATGATGTGGAATTTTTGATTTCCACCAATCCGGGCGAACCGTTAAAAGCGCTGGGAAAGATCGCCTCCGGCGGCGAACTGTCCCGGGTGATGCTTGCCATCAAGACCGTTATGGCAGATCAGGACGCCATCGAGACGGTGATTTTTGACGAGATCGACGCGGGTATCAGCGGCCGGACGGCCCAGAAAGTATCGGAAAAGCTTTCCCTGATCGGACGCAGCAGGCAGGTTATCTGCATCACTCATTTGGCTCAGCTTGCCTCCATGGCAGACAGCCATTACTGCATAGAAAAATACGCCCGGGACGGAAGTACGCAGACAGCGATCCGAAGACTGGAAGAAAACGAGATTACCGAAGAACTGGCCCGCATCCTGGGCGGCGCGCAGATTACGGACGCCGTCAGAGAGAATGCCCAGGAAATGAAGCGGCTGGCAGCAGAGTATAAAAAAACAGGAAATAATTGACAGTAAATTTAGACGGATTTATGCAGACACTAGGAAAAAAGCGTGAAAGGTGTGTCTGCATGAGCCGTCTAAAAATTTATCGCATCTGCCTGACCGTATGGCTGATAGTTTCTGTCCTTTTAATGCTTGTCTATGGCAGATGGTATCTGAATACGCAGATCCCGGATGTAATCCGTGTCAGTATGGGAGAAGAGCAGACATTGAACCTGGGACTCAAAGAAGTATCCGTGCTGGCCGTGGAAAAGCAGCGGGTCATTCCGGGAGGGATTCCCATAGGGATTTATCTGGAGACGGAAGGCGTCTATGTGGTGGGAACCGCGGAAGTGGAAGCCATGGATGGTTTGAGTTACGAGCCTGCTTATCAGGTGGTGCAGGCAGGGGATTATATACTGGCTGTTAACGGAAAGAGAATCCATGACAAAGACGAGCTGATCGCCTGTATTCAGGCAAACCGCACGGATATTATGATCGTAAAACTTCTGCGAAACGACCAGACGATACAGGTCCGCTTAAACGCCGTGCAGACCAGAGAGGAAGATTATAAAGTAGGCGTCTGGGTCAAAGACGATATCCAGGGAATCGGTACGCTTACTTATATTACGGAAGATATGGGCTTTGGAGCTCTGGGACATGGAATTACAGATACGGACACCGGTGAACTGCTGGAGACTTCCGGCGGTTCCCTTTATGATACGGAGATACTGGAAATTATCAAAGGAGAGCGGGGAACACCGGGGGAGATCAGCGGCATGATCACCTATTCCGAGCGCCATGTGCTGGGGACGATCGACCAGAATACTTCCGCCGGCATCTTCGGCCATGCCAACCAGAAGCTGAGAGGACAGATCACGGGGGAACCTGTGGATGTGGCTTTTAAGCAGGAGATCCGGACAGGGACCGCATATATCCAAAGCGCCGTATCCGGGGAGATAAAAAATTATCAGATACAGATTCAGGAGATCCGGCTGAATGAAGACGACGTGAATAAAGGGATGATCTTTCAGGTGACAGATCCGGAACTTTTAAGCGAGACAGGCGGCGTGATCCAGGGGATGAGCGGTTCCCCGATCCTGCAGGACGGCAAACTTGCAGGAGCGGTAACCCATGTTTTTGTAAACGACCCTACGAAAGGATACGCTATCTTTGCGGAAACCATGGTCAATGCGGGAAAACCTCCATTTTGATGCCGGATGGTATGGAGGTTTTTCCCGGATATATGTTGAAAAAAAGGCCGATACATAGTAGGATTAGGGTATGGGTTTTATGAGCGGAAGATGCGGAACTTTAACGAGGAGAATATACATGATGAGAAGTCCAATGACAACCGTCTGCTATATAGAGCGGGACGGAAAATACCTGATGATGCATCGGGTGAAGAAAGAACAGGATATTAATAAAGGAAAATGGATCGGTATCGGCGGGCATTTTGAGGCAGGCGAGAGCCCTGAGGAATGTATCCTGAGGGAAGTAAAAGAAGAGACAGGGCTTACGCTGATTTCGTGGAGGTTTCGCGGTCTGGTCACTTTTACCGCGGACGACAGCCCTACGGAATATATGTGCCTGTTTACCGCGGACGCCTTTGAAGGCGTGCTGGCAGAAGACTGCCGGGAGGGGGAGCTTCAGTGGATACCAAAAGAAGAAGTCCCGCATCTTAAGCTGTGGGAAGGAGACAGGATATTTTTAAAACTGCTGACAGAAGAAGCGCCCTTTTTCTCCCTGAAAATGTCTTACATACAGGACCGTCTGGTGGAATGCACACTGGACGGGAAAGCCATAGATAGTGTTTGATGTTCCTGATTGAGTATGGTATGATGTTTAAAGCGTCAGATATAAGAACACAAAACGATAACCGGAGGATTTATAAATGGAATATGATTTGATTATTATAGGCGCAGGTCCGGCAGGCATATTTACGGCCCTTGAACTGGTGCGCCACAACGCGGGAAAGAAAATCCTGATGGTAGAGAAAGGAAAGCCGGTGGACCGGCGCCGCTGTCCGAAGTCGGAGACCGGAAAGTGCATGAACTGTAAACCCAACTGTATGATTACCACCGGATTTTCAGGCGCAGGCGCGTTTTCGGACGGAAAACTGAGTCTTTCCTGTGAAGTGGGAGGCGAGCTGCCTTCGCTGATCGGAACAGAGTTTGCCCAGGAATTAATTGACTATACCGACAAAATTTATCTGGAGTTCGGGGCGGACGAGCATGTGGAAGGCATCTACAAGGGAAAAGAGATCGACGAGATCAGAAAACGCGCCATCCGCGCAGGACTCAGGCTTGTCAACTGCCCGATCAGGCATCTGGGGACGGAGAAGGCCCAGCAGTTATATCTGAATATCCAGAATTATCTGCTGGATCAGGGCGTGGAAATCCTTTTTGAGACGGAATGTGAGAATATTATCCTGGAGGGGGACGTCTGCAAAGGAGTCCGTATTCTGGAAAAGGGGAAAGAACGTAAGCTTTATGCCGATACGGTGGTCATTGCCACCGGAAGGCGCGGCGCGGACTGGCTGGAAAAAGTATGCGAGGAGAACGGAATTGCCCACAGGCCGGGTACCGTGGACATCGGCGTCCGGGTAGAGTGCCGGAACGAAGTCATGGAGATGGTCAATAAAGTTCTGTACGAGGGAAAACTGATCGGATATCCCAGACCGTGGAAAAATAAAGTGCGTACGTTCTGCCAGAATCCGGGCGGTTTCGTGGCCCAGGAAAACTATGACAATAACCTGGCAGTGGTGAACGGCCACAGCTATAAAGATCTGAAGAGCGAGAATACCAATCTGTCGATTCTGGTAAGCCATAATTTTACAGAACCCTTCAATCAGCCCATCGCCTATGCGCAGAAAGTAGGAGAACTGACGAATATGCTGGGCGCAGGCAAGATTATGGTGCAGCGTTACGGGGATATTTTGGACGGGAAAAGGACCTGGCAGAAGGAACTGTCCCAGTCCAATGTGAAACCTACCCTGAAAGACGCCGTGGCAGGAGACATTACGGCCGCCATGCCGTACCGGGCCATGACCAATATCATAGAGTTTATCCGGATGATGGACGAGGTGGTGCCGGGATTTGCCAGCGACGAGACGCTGCTCTACAGTCCGGAGCTTAAATTCTACTCCAACAAAGTACGGATGGACGAAGACCTGAACACAAATATCAAAGGCCTGCACTGCCTGGGCGATTCCTCCGGCTGGACCCGGGGGCTTATGATGGCCTCCTCCATGGGAGTGCTGATGGGGCGCAAATTGATGGAACAATAAAACGGAACAAAAACAGCGGAATCCCGGAGGCGCAGATTGATTTGCGGGCGCAAAGCGACCGGAAGTCAATCTATTACCCGCGCCGCAGGGATGGAGCGGAACTATAATAGAGGTGGAATATGAGGAAAATTATTACAATCGGCCGCGAATTTGGCGCAGGCGGCGGAGAGATCGGAAGACGTGTGGCGAAGGAGCTGGGAATTTCCTACTATGACAGAGATATTATTTTGCGGACGGCCGCGGCCAGCAGCAAATTAAGGCCGGAGCAGGTACAGAAATGGGACGAGAGAGTGCCGGGCAGTTTCGGATTTGCCCAGAGCCTGTTTGACTTTTACAATAAGCCCCTGGATGAGGAACTGTGGCGGGCTCAGAAGGAAGCGATACGGGAAATGGCGAACAAAGAAAGCTGTGTGATTGTAGGCCGGAACGGGGACCATATTCTGCGGCATTTTGATCACTGTCTGAATGTGTTTGTTCACGCGGGTTTTAACTGGCGTGTAAAAAGAATGTGCGGACTGATGGCGGACGCCACGAAAGAACAGGTGATCGCAGACGTAAAACAGGCTGACAAGGCCAGAAAAAAATACTGTGAGTATTATACCGGCAAGACGTACGGCGATTCCCGCAGTTTTGATCTTACGATTAATACCGAAAAACTCGGAGTAGAGAAAGCGATCCAGCTTGTGCTGGCGGCGGCAGAAAACATTTAAAAGGAACCTGACATATTGTATACAATAATACATTTTTCTTGACAAGCGGTTCGGAAGTCCTTATACTTATAAACAGTATTTCCCCGGGAGGGAAAATACGGAACTAAAACAGTGTTTTCCCGTACAGTACGCAGAGCAGTTGTCGGATACTGGAAAGGAAAATACGGAACTTTTATAGGAGGATACATATATGAAAAAGTTACTTGTATTATCAATGGTTGCATGTATGGCAGTTTCTGCCGCAGCATGCGGTTCCAAAGCACCGGAAGCCCCGGCAGAGGCCCCGGCAGAAACAACAGAGGAGCCTTCGGCAGACGCTCCGGCGGATGAAACCCAGGGTGAAGAGCCCGCAGCAGACGCAGCTTCGGGGGACAAAGTATGGGTGATCGCTACCGATACTGTTTTTCGTCCTTTCGAGTATACGGATGAGAGCGGCAATTTTGTCGGCATCGACGTGGACATTTTAGACGCGATTGCACAGGACCAGGGATTTGCATATGATCTGCAGAGCCTTGGATTCGACGCGGCGGCTCTGGCTGTGCAGTCAGGCCAGGCAGACGGCATGATCGCGGGCGCTACCATCAATGACGAGCGTAAAGATGCAGGCTGGATTTTCTCGGACGGATATTATAATGCAACCCAGACCTTTGCTGTGGCGGCAGACAGCGATATTGCCGGTTTTGAAGACCTGGCAGGCAAAAATGTGGCTGTAAAGAGCGGTACCGCAGGCGCTAATTTTGCAGAGGGACTGAAAGACCAGTACGGATTTACCGTTACCGTATTTGAGGATTCACCGACCATGTATCAGGACGTAATCCTTGGCAACAGCGCGGCATGTGTGGAAGATACTCCGATCATGGGCGACAATATTAAAAACGGCGGTCTGGAGCTTAAGATTCCGGAAGGCATGGAGAGCGAAGGCGCTCCGTACGGATTTGCCATCATGGATTCGGCAAACCAGGAACTTCTGGATATGTTCAACGCAGGCCTTGCTAATATCCAGGCAGACGGAACTTATGATGAAATCATCGCAAAATATATCGGAGAATAACCTGTTTTATCCGTTTATTTTGCAGACAGCCTGACAAAAGTCAGAAAGTAAGGAGAACCAGCACATGATTTTTATTATTCAGGTATATGGAGGTATGCTGCTTGCGGCGATGGGGAGAACGCTTCTGATGACGCTTCTTTCCCTGGTGTTTGCCATGGTGATCGGTATGATATTCGGGCTGATGAACGTGGTTCACAACCGGTTCTTTAACTGCATCGGAACAATCTATGTAGATGCTGTCCGCGGCGTACCCCTGATCGTGCTGGCATATTTTATTTATTTTGGTATGCCGTCCGCAATCAAAGGGCTGGGCATCGCGGGATTCCGTCTGAACGGTCTTCAGGCAGGTACGATTGCTCTTTCCCTGAACTGCGGCGCGTATATGGCGGAGATTATCCGGGCAGGTATTGAGAGCGTAGACAGAGGGCAGATGGAAGCAGGAAGGAGCCTGGGACTCTCCTACAGTTCCTGTATGGCTCTGATCGTGGTTCCGCAGGCGGTCCGCACGATGATTCCTTCGATTATCAATCAGTTTATCATTACTTTAAAAGATACCTCTATTTTGTCCGTGATCGGATTCCCGGAACTGACGAATGTGGGAAAGACCGCCATCGGAAACACACTCAGGCCGCTGGAGGGCTGGGCGGTGGTCGGCCTTATGTATATGATCGTGATTGTAACGCTCAGTAAGCTGGCCAAAAGAGTCGAGAGGAGGGTGAACCGTGGAAGGTAAGAGTAAGATCCATGTGACAAACCTCAGAAAGAATTTCGGCAAGCTGGAAGTCTTAAAAGATATCAGCCTGGACGTCCATGAGGGCGAGGTGGTAGTTCTGTTAGGACCTTCCGGAAGCGGAAAGTCTACCCTTCTCCGCTGCCTGAACCAGCTGGAGACGGCGACCGGCGGTCAGATCGTGATCGACGGCTATGACGTGACTGACAGGCATACGAATATCAATAAAGTGCGGGAAAATATTGGTATGGTATTCCAGCACTTTAATCTGTTTAACCATCTGACGGTCATGGACAACATGACGCTGGCTCCGGTTCATCTGAAACTTATGTCAAAAAGCGAAGCCAAAGACATGGCAGAACAGCTCTTAAAACGCGTGGGCCTGGAAGATAAGGCGGACGCGTATCCCAGTCAGTTATCCGGCGGTCAGAAGCAGCGTGTGGCCATCGCCAGGGCACTGGAGATGAAGCCTGATATCATGCTGTTTGACGAACCTACCAGCGCTCTTGATCCCGAGATGGTGGGGGAAGTTCTTGCAGTTATGAAGAAGCTGGCCAATGAGGGCATGACCATGGTGGTGGTGACCCACGAGATCGGTTTTGCCAGAGAGGTGGCAAGCCGTGTGATCTTTATGGAAGGCGGTTATATCGTAGAGGAAGGTACTCCGGACGAAGTGATTCTTCATCCCAGGGAACCCCGTACGATTGATTTTCTTAGTAAAGTACTTTAAAGGCCGATATTGGTCTGTTATATAGAAAAACTCCCCGGCAGGGTATACTTGCCGGGGAGTTTTTTTGTGCGCCCGGCGGGCGCAGTTAAGTATGCAACGATTCAGAAATGGGGTAATTCACAGGAAATCAGGATACCGAAAGCATATCTGGACGCATCCAAAGCAGGGCGATGATTGTATGTTAAAATTGCCCGAAAAAGTTGTTGTAAAATGCGAAAACATGTAGTATAATTCTTTTATACATAAGATGATCTTAGGCGTTCGCCTGACAGATTTCCCTGAAAAGAGTAGAAGAATATGTTGGAAGTATTTCGCGGCAGTATTTTGCTGTGTGGTTTGTCCT
Source organism: Lachnospiraceae bacterium UBA7182 (assembly GCA_002491115.1). Lineage (GTDB taxonomy): Bacteria > Bacillota > Clostridia > Lachnospirales > Lachnospiraceae > Hominiventricola. The sequence goes on from DKVI01000066.1 coordinate 19,950, forward strand.
GTATTGTGTGGACAGACTGGAACGAAAGAAGGATACCGAATCGGCTGCTTGTATGTATGCTGATTCCGGGAGCGGTGACTCTGCTTATGGAAGGCACGGGTTTGTTTTGGTATGCGGTTTTAAGTCTGATCATAGCAGGGGCAGTATTTTTTATGATTTATATGAGTTTTCCGGGCAGTATGGGAGCAGGAGATGTGAAGCTGGCTGCCGTGACAGGGCTTTACCTTGGAGTGCGCAAAACTGTCTGCGTGTTTGCGATGGCTTTTTGTCTGGCGGCTTTTGTCTGTGCGATTCTCATATGTTTAAAGCAGATGGATGTAAAACAGAGGGTACCCTTTTCACCGTTTCTTCTGGCGGGTATTGTGGTTCTTATGGGGGCGGGGGTGTGAGGATGGAGTATTTGTTTGCTTATTGTACGGACAAAGGACCCGGGAAAACGTGCAATCAGGATTCTCTGCTGATTAAAAAGGCCGTATGCGGCGGCGAAAGGCTTCTGCTGGCAGTTATCTGTGATGGTATGGGAGGACTGATGCAGGGCGAAGTGGCAAGCGCTTCTTTGACAAAAGCATTCTCCGGGTGGTCTGAAGAAGAGCTGCCCCGGATTGTGTCCGCACCTGAGACGGAGAAAAGCCTTCTCTGGTCCTGGGACATCCTTTTAAAAAGTATGGACGGGAAAATAAAAGCCTATGGACGGCAGCATCACCTGAAGATCGGGACGGCGGTAACGGCGCTTTTATTTTTAGGAAACGAATATTATATCGCGCATGTAGGCGACAGCCGTGTGTATGAGCTGGGAGAAAGGATTTGCCAGCTTACAAAAGATCAGACCGTAGCGGCGTGGGAGGCGGATCAGGGAATATTAACGCCTGCCCAGGCGGAGCGTTCTCCTGGAAGCAGTGTCCTGCTGCAATGTATCGGAGCATCGGAGACAGTGGAACCTGTCTATATGAAAGGGCGGATTGCCAAAGGAGCCTCCTATATACTCTGCTGTGACGGGTTTCGCCATGTGATCAGTAAAGAAGAGATGCGGCAGGCGCTGGTTCCTTTCGGGGCGCCGGATGAAAACACGATGAAACAAAGGCTGAATAAACTGGCGGCATTGAACCGGGCCAGGGGAGAGACGGACGACATTTCCGCAATTCTGGTATGTCCTCTGGAAGAAAACCGTCGTACGAGGAAAAATCTGCCATGTTAAATATTGGTTCAATCATTGACGGAAAATATAAGATTCTGAATATAATCGGAAAAGGCGGCATGAGCGTGGTCTATCTTGCCATGAATGAAAAGGCGAACAAACAGTGGGCCATAAAAGAAATTTTCCGGGATGAGTATCAGGGCTTCCGCCTGGATAAAAAAGAGATCGAGATGATGAAACGACTGAAGCATCCGCGTCTTCCCAGCATTATTGACGTGATCGAGCGGGAAAATTCACTTTTGATCGTCATGGATTACATAGAGGGGCGTTCTTTGCAGGATATTCTTTCGGAATACGGAGCCAGGCCCCAGGAACAGGTGATCGAATGGGCCAGGCAGTTGTGCGGCGTGCTGGCGTATCTGCATTCCAGGAAGCCCGCCATTATTTACCGGGATATGAAACCGGCCAATGTGATGTTAAAGCCGGACGGGAATGTGATGCTGATTGATTTCGGCGCAGCCAGAGAGTATAAGCCGCATAATGTGAAAGATACGGTGTCTCTTGGAACCCGGGGATATGCCGCGCCGGAGCAGTATGAAAAGAGAGAGCAAAGCGACGTCAGAACGGATATTTACTGTTTAGGGGTAATGCTGTTTCAACTGCTTACAGGGGAGAATCCTCATAACCTTCGCCCGATCTGCGAGATCAATCCGTCTCTTTCCTCCGGTCTGGAAACAATCCTTATAAAATGTACACAGGTAGAAAAAGAAAACCGCTATCAGTCCTGCGAAGAACTTATGTATGCCCTGGAACATTACCAGGAGATGGATTTTGCATATAGAAAAACACAGAAAATAAAAGTGTATTGGTTCGCGGTTTTGGTTATGCTTACCGGATTACTGGGATTTGGAGCGTTCTTCTTTAAAGCTATGGAAACGGACATAAGAAAAAATAATTATGAAGCTTTTCTTCTGGCCGCGCAAAATTCCACCATAAAAGAGGAAGAAATTGAAAACTATCAAAAGGCCATCCGACTGGACCCGTTCAGGGAGGAAGCATATCTGTCTCTTTTAGAAAATGGTTTTCTGGATGATCAGATATTGACCAGTGAAGAAAGCCAGCGGCTTCGGTCGATTCTGATTGATTATGGAGACCGGAACATGACAAACGAAAGGATTTTTCAGGAAAATCGGGAAGGGTATGCCCGCTTCGCCTATCAGGCAGGTATCGCCTACTATTACAAATTTGAAGAGAAAAGTAATAAGAAGAACGCAAAGGGCTATTTTGAAATTGCCGCCGCATCGGATTGCCTTGAAACCAGTCAGACAGAACGTGCCAGAAGATTATATACGATTTCAGATTACTATGCCAGGATTGGCATGGAGGATGCGGCGGGCGATCAATCAGTTACTTATCTGGATTATTGGAAAGATATGACCGCTTTATCAGAAGGAAACCTGGTGGAAACGGATAATGAGCGTACAGCGATTGTTATGTATGCGGAGCTGACGGGACAGCTCATTTTGCATACGGCAGAATTTAAAAATGCAGGTGTGAAAAAAGAAGAGATGCTTGCCTGTTTAAAAACAATAGAACAACATCTGGCGTCGGATTTTACAGGACTGGATGAAAGCGGCAGGAAGTGGCTGGAGGAGGACTTACAAAAACTGTCGGGGAATCTTGAAAAAGCGGAAAGAATGGTGCGATCCGCCTATGAGCAGAGGACACAGGAGGAATAAAACAGATGGGTGATATCACAAGCCGGATCAGACTGTTTCACAGTCTCTATCTGGCCTGCCTGTCAGGAACGGTTATATTCGCATGCATCTCGGCAGTCATGTACCTGTATCTGGATATCAGAACTGCCGTCAGAGTCCTGGCAGACGCAAAAAAGACAGGCAGGCCAAAGCGAAGGAAAAACCGTCCGCATGAAGATACGGACAGCCGCGGCCTGACCGCGAAGATACCGGACAGTCCGGATCGGACCATGGAGATGTCAGCCGGCGCAGCCGGGGGAACATATGAAAGGACGGACCTGATACATCCGGAAGTTCCGGCATTTTATGTGGAAAAAGAGATCCTGGTGGTCCATACAGAGGCGACAGTATCTGACGGACCACCCGTCTGACGGCAGCTTTAAGCCTGGTTTTTCTTTTTACCCACAGGGGCGCCGTAAACGACGCATGTATAGTCTTTTTCGGCGGATGGTCCGGGCGCAAATCCCAAAAGTTCGTCGATCCGGTCCTGATCATAAGCGCCGATGGCGCAGGTGCCGCAGCCGATGGCCTCACAGGCAAGATACAGATTTTCACACACATGTCCGGCGTCGATTAAAATATACTTTTCGGCTTTCAGGCCATAGCGCCACTCCATCCGGTAGGGAACGCTGGCCCAGACGAAAAAGACCGGCGCCAGTGCCGCAAAGCGCTGACCGCATAAAGCGTCCGTAAGTTCGTCGTCAAAATCTGCCCTGTCCTCCCAGATTTCTAACGCGTGGCTTTCGGGGAGGTAATGATAGACCGCCTTTTTCAGTCCTTCCACCCGGTTGACGAACAGATAAGTCTCAAAGGTGTGCCTGGAACCGGCAGAGGGGACATTCCGGAAGGTGACCGGGTTCTTATGACCCGCGAAATGGCGCACGCCCTGGGTGGCCCATAATAAAAACGACAGCTCTAAAAGAGACAGGGGTTCTTCCGTGTAGGCGCGTCTGCTTGTGCGCTCCCGGATCAGTTCCATGAGATTTCCCGAAAGCGGCAGATTTTCATAGTCTGTGGGCAGAGGGATTGTTTCTGTTCCCTTTTTTTCCTGAAGACTGGGAAGGGAAGGGAGTTTTTGCTCCTGGTCTGTCTTTTCGGCCCCTGCGTCTTTTCCGTTATAGCCTTTTAAAAGTTCCCGGTTTTTCATGATCTCGTATTTGGTTTTATCGTTCATAGTTATACACTCCTGTTGGCGATTTATAAGATATTTGTTTGCAGGCGTCTGTCAGCGCCTGGAACAGTTTTTGCTGGGAGGGGGTTTTTAAGGCCATATATTCCGGGTGCCACTGGACGGCCAGGCAGAAAGGATAGTCTTCTAACTGCAATGCTTCCACAAAACCGTCCGGACTGTCGGCGGCGATCCACAGGTCCTTTCCCGGATCGTCCACCGCCTGATGGTGCAGACTGTTTACCGCGGCGGTGTCGCTGCCCAGCAGGTAGGACAGCAGGCTGTCAGGGTCAAGTTCTACAGGATGGGTAGCCGTAGTCCGGTGGGAAGGATCCAGGTGCGGGTATTCCTGCTGCGGTTTGATGTCCTGGATCAGCGTGCCTCCTAAAAGTATATTCAGAAGCTGCATCCCCCGGCCGATACAAAGCAGCGGTTTTTGGGCTTCGAGCCCGGCGCGAAGAAGGGACAGTTCAAAATTGTCTCTTTTCGCCTGGGGTTCTTTACATTCCGGCAGACGTTCCTGACCGTACAGTCCGGGCCACAGATCCGGTCCGCCGGGAAAGAGAAGACCGTCGCACCGGTCGAAGGCTTCAGGGTCGTACTGTGTTTCAATGGATGGTATTAGAAGCTTTATGGTTGCGCCGGATTTTCTAAGGCAGCGGATATACGGATAATACATACAACGGCTAAGGAGGTCTTTTCCCGGTACGGGAATGCCGATGGTTGGATAGAGCATGGTTTCGTCCCCTGTTGTTCTGACAAAGTCTGTCTGTTAAAAGGTATTTTAACATTCCGCCGATCCATAATCAATGAACAAATGCGCAATAATCATTGCTTTTTTTTCCTGGTCAGTATTATAATAATCCTATATGCAGAAACATATGATATAAAACGGGACTGTAAACAGGAGACACTCTTATTTATGATGAAAATATTTTTTGCGTCCCTGGGCTGCGACAAGAATCTGGTGGATTCGGAGGTCATGCTGGGGATTCTGTCAAAAAAAGGATATGAGTTTACGGACGATGAGACAGAAGCGGATATTATTGTGGTCAATACCTGCTGTTTTATCGGAGACGCCAAAGAAGAAAGCGTGAATACAATCCTGGAGATGGCAGAGTATAAGAAAGAAGGAAACTGTAAAGCGCTGATTGTGACCGGCTGTCTGGCCGAGCGTTACCGGCAGGAGATTACGGAAGAGATTACGGAAGTGGACGCCGTGCTGGGAACCACTGCTTATGACCGGATAGCCGGGGCGATTGAAGACGCGCTTGGAAAGAAAAGTACATTAAAATACGGAAATACAGACAGGCTTGTGCTTGCGGATGCCGAAAGGATTCTGACCACAGGAGGCCATTATGCGCATCTTAAGATAGCGGAGGGGTGTGATAAACACTGCACTTACTGTATTATACCCAGGTTAAGAGGCGCTTACAGAAGCTTCCCCATGGAACGTCTGGTGCAGGAGGCCAGGACTCTGGCTTCCCAGGGAGTGAAAGAACTGATCCTGGTAGCCCAGGAGACGACCCTCTACGGAAAAGACCTTTATGGAGAAAAAAGCCTTCATAAACTGTTAAAAGAACTGTGCCGGGTTTCCGGTATCCGCTGGATCAGGGTTCAGTACTGTTATCCGGAAGAAATCTACGACGAACTGATCCGCACCATGGAAGAAGAACCGAAGATCTGCCATTATCTGGACCTTCCCATCCAGCATGCGTCCGACCGGGTCTTAAAGCGGATGGGGCGCAGGACGACCAGGCAGGATCTGAAACAGATCATAGAGAAACTGCGCGCCCGGATTCCGGATATCTGCCTTCGGACTACGCTGATCAGCGGTTTTCCGGGAGAGACAGAAGCAGACCATGAAGAACTGCTTCAGTTTGTGGACGAGATGGAATTTGACAGGCTGGGCGTATTTACTTATTCGCAGGAGGAGGACACGCCTGCCGCCGGCATGGAAGGCCAGATTCCGGAAGAAATCAAAGAAGAACGCCGGGATGAGATCATGGAGCTTCAGCAGGAGATTTCTTTTGAAAAAGCAGAAGAGATGATCGGAAGAGAACTCTGGTGTATGGTGGAAGGAAAAGTGGCGGATGAGAATGCCTATGTGGCCCGTACCTACAAGGATGCGCCTGACATAGACGGATATCTTTTTATCCAGACCCGGACAGAACTTATGTCCGGCGATTTTGTGAAGGTCCATGTGACCGGAGCCGATGAATATGACCTGATAGGAGAGATTGCCGATGAATTTACCGAATAAACTGACGGTGCTGCGGGTGTTGATGATTCCTTTTTTTGTATTGTTTACACTGAAAGACGTGTTCCCCGGTTACAGCAAATATATTGCCGTTGCTGTCTTTATCATTGCAAGCCTGACAGATTTTCTGGATGGAAAGATTGCAAGGAAATATAATCTGGTTACGAATTTTGGAAAATTTATGGATCCTCTGGCGGACAAGCTGCTGGTCTGTGCCGCTTTGATCTGTCTGGTATCTCTTAAGATGCTGGACGCCTGGATTGTGATCGTGATTATCAGCCGTGAATTTATCATCAGCGGCTTTCGGCTGGTAGCGTCGGATAACGGTGTGGTGATTGCCGCCAGCTACTGGGGAAAGTTCAAAACGACGTTCCAGATGCTGATGATTATTGTGCTTCTGCTGGATCTGGGGGGCGTCTTCGATCTGATCGGACAGGTTCTTACCTGGGCGGCTCTGGTGCTGACGGTGGTGTCGCTTGTGGATTATCTGATAAAAAATAAACGTGTGATTCTGGAAGGGGATATCTGAATATGGAAAATTATACGAAGATGGTGAAAATCTGCGGGATGGATGTAAGTGAAGTACGTCAGAAGATTCATGATCTGCTGGCAGTACAGGACGGGCCTTCTTTTTCTTTTTCCGCCAGTCCCGGAGAGGTGGATATCGAGGTTTCTTTTCAGTCCGAACAGGAAGCGGAAGCCAGGGAAAAGGTAAAAGAAGTGGTCAGAGAATTGAAAGTGCGTTTTGGCAGCAGTATCTTTACGACCAAACCCAAAGTAACGCTGGCGGAGACGATTGTCGATCTTCTAAAGGAGCAGGAGATGACGGTCACTACGGTGGAATCCTGTACGGGCGGCCTGTTAAGCGCGCGCCTGACCGATGTGGCCGGAGTATCGGAAGTATTTAAGCAGGGATTTATTACTTATTCCAACAAGGCGAAGCGCAAGTTTGTGGGAGTAAAGAAGATGACCCTGAAAAAATATACGGCTGTCAGTGAGCAGGCTGCCTGGGAGATGGCCAGGGGCGGGGCGGCTTTTACAGGGGCGGACGCCTGCATCAGTGTGACCGGCTATGCCGGGCCGGACGGCGGAGAAGACGGACAGCCGGTGGGACTGGTTTATATCGGGTGCAATATAAGAGGAAAGATTGAGGTGGAAGAGTTCCATTTCAGCGGCGACAGACGTACGATACGGGAGCTTGCCGCTACCCATGCGCTGACTTTCCTTCGTAAATGCATTCTGGAAAATTATCAGATATAGGCTGTCAGGACAATCCATAAGAGGTGTTTGGCATGAGATACCATAATATAACAAAAGAAGATATGTTAAACGGCGACGGCCTTCGGGTAGTGCTGTGGCTGGCCGGGTGTTCCCATCACTGCAAAAACTGTCAGAATCCGGTCACCTGGGACCCGGAGGATGGGCTTGTGTTTGATATGGCCGCCAGGGAGGAGATTTTCTTTGAACTGGAAAAGGATTATATAAGCGGCATAACCTTCAGCGGCGGAGACCCGTTGTACCCGGACAGCAGAGAGGAGCTTACCCGGCTGATCCGCATGATCAGGGAGAAATATCCGAAGAAAACCATCTGGCTGTATACAGGGTTTCTCTGGGAGGATATCTGCCGCCTGGAACTGATCCCTTTTCTGGACGTGCTGGTGGACGGCAGGTTCGTGGAGGAATTAAAAGACAACAATCTTCCCTGGAAAGGCAGCTCCAACCAAAGAGTGATTGATGTGCAGATGACGCTTTCCCTTGGCAAAGTGGTCTTATACGCATAATAAAAACAAAAGAGGACAAAGTATGGAAACGATTCAGGTTAAATATTTTTCGGAAGAGATTGAAAAGCTTTCATTGATCGGAGGCAAATCTGACTGGGTGGATTTGCGTGCTTCTCAGGAAACCGTATTAAAAAAAGGAGAATTTGCCCTGATTCCTTTAGGGGTAGCGATTAAGCTTCCGGAAGGATATGAGGCGCTGGTGATTCCCAGGAGCAGTACCTTTAAAAATTTCGGTATTCTTCAGACGAACAGCTGCGGATTGATAGATGAGAGCTATTGCGGGAATAATGATCAGTGGTATTTCCCGGCGCTTGCCATAAGGGATACAGTCGTTCATGTGAACGACCGTATCTGTCAGTTCCGGATTTTAAAGCATCAGCCGGAACTTTCTTTTGTGGAAGTGCGGGAATTGACAGGCGAAGACAGAGGGGGATTCGGAAGTACCGGAAGGTGCTGAAAAGCTGGAGGGATAGAAGATGGCGTGTACAATGTTTGCGGCGATTGACGTGGGAAGCTATGAAGTAAACTTAAAAATCTATGAGCTTTCCACAAGAAAAGGAATCCGTGTGGTGAACCATGTAAGACACCGCATGGAGCTTGGCAAAGAGACTTATGTGACGGGTAAGATCGGCACGCAGATGGTAGACGAACTGTGCCGTGTATTTATAGATTTTCAGAGGATTATGAAAGAGTTCGGGGTGGAGGACTATCGCGCCTGCGCCACCAGCGCGGTCCGCGAGACAAAGAACCGGATCGTTCTTTTAGACCGCATCTATTTAAGAACCGGTATCCGTTTAGAGACACTCAGCAACTCCGAGCAGAGGTTTTTAGGATATAAGGCGATCGCGTTTAACGCGGAGCGGTTCCAGGAAATCATAGAGAAAGGGACGGCGATCGTGGATGTGGGCGGCGGCAGCATCCAGATCTCCCTGTTTGATAAAGACAATATGGTAACGACCCAGAATATCCGCCTGGGAACCCTGCGCCTGCGGGAGCGCCTAAGTGATGTGGCGGAGCGCACGATCCGCTATGCAGGCGTGATTGAGGAGCTTTTGAACAATGAGATGCGCACATATAAAAAGCTCTACCTGAAAGACCGGAGGATTCGTTATCTTTTGCTGGTAGGCAGTTATATTCAGTATATCAACCGGTATATCCATAAGGACAGCGACGCGTTTCAGATTACCAAAGAGGAATTTATCACTTTTTATGACGAATTTATCCAGAAAGGACAGCTTGTAATGGCGTCGGAGCTGGGGATTTCCAATGAGAATATTTCCCTGATGCTGCCCACCATGGTCATCTATAAGCGTCTCCTGGAAGAAACCGGGGCGGAAAACGTGGTTATTCTCGGCATGGACTTGGGCGACGGCCTGGCCTATGATTTTGCGGAGCGGAAAAAACTTCTGCGGCCTAAACACAATTTTGAGAATGACATCGTGGAAGCGGCCAGAAATATCGCAAGGCGCTACCATACCAACCGTAACCATACACAGACGATGGAAAAGATCGCTTTAACGCTTTTTGACAAGACGAAGTCTGTCCACGGCCTCGGAAAGAGGGAACGGCTTCTTTTACAGATATCCGTGTTGTTGCACGACTGCGGAAAATATATCAATATGGCCCAGTCCTCTGCGTGTTCTTATAATATTATTATGGCTACGGAGATCATCGGGCTGTCCCATATGGAGCGGGAAATCGTGGCAAATATTGTCCGTTTTAACAGCGGGGATGTGATGGACTTTGAAGAGCTGGCGTCAGGATCTTTGCTGGAGCGGACCGAATATATGACAATCATAAAACTGACGGCGATCCTCAGACTTGCCAACGCCCTTGACAGAAGCCACAAGCAGAAGATCAAAGACATCCGGATCACCATCAAAGACGACCACACCATGCAGATTCTGGCGGACACGGCGGAAGACCTGACCCTGGAGCAGGCGCTTTTCCAGGAAAAATCGGAACTTTTTGAAGAAGTATACAGCATCCGCCCCATACTGAAAGCCAGAAAATCAGAATAAAACGGCGGAACTATAACAGCGAAGCCCGTACAATGCCCAGATGGATTTCAGGACGCGAAGCGGCCTGAAATCCATCTGGGCATTGGAAGGGCGTAGCGGAACTTAAAATAGGAGGTTCATGGGTTTTGAAAAAAGAATATATGAAACCTGAATATTTTGAAAATCGGGAACTGAGCTGGATCGGATTTAACGAGCGGATTCTGGGGGAAGCCAGGGACAAGAAAAATCCGTTATTTGAGAGACTGAAATTTTTGAGCATTACTTCTTCCAATCTGGATGAATTTTTTATGGTCCGGGTCGCTTCCTTAAAAGATATGGTCAACGCGGAATACTCCAAAAAGGATTTCTCCGGTATGACGCCCCAGCAGCAGTTGGACGCCATTCATGACCGGGTACACGGCTTTGTGAGCGCCCAGTATTCCATCTGGCAGCGTTCTTTACTGCCGGGACTGCGCCAGTGCGGCCTTCAGGTGATCGAAGATCATACCCAGCTAAACGATGAGCAGAAGCGGTATGTGGACCAGTACTTTGTGGAGAACGTATATCCGGTCGTGACGCCCATGGCGGTGGACTCTTCCAGACCTTTCCCCCTGATCGTCAATAAGACGCTGAACCTGGGCGCGCTTCTTAAGAAAAAAAATGAAAAAGACGCGGAGCTTGAGTTTGCCACCGTGCAGGTTCCGGCAGTCTTACCCAGGATTATATCCATCCCATCGGTGGAAAAAGACGTCCGGTCGGTGATTCTCCTGGAGGAAATGATCGCCCGGAATATGCCTCAGCTTTTCTTAAGCTATGATGTGGTCTGCGTACATCCCTACCGGATCATGAGGAACGCGGACCTGACGATTGATGAGGACGAAGCTTCCGATCTTTTAAAAGAGATACAAAAACAGTTGAAAAAACGCCAGTGGGGCGAGGTGATCCGCCTTGAGGTGGATGAAAAGATCGATAAACGCCTTTTAAAGATCCTGAAAAAAGAATTTGAGATCAAAGAGGATGCCATCTACCGGACTTCGGGTCCTCTGGATCTGACGTTTTTGATGAAAATGTACGGGCTGGAAGGGTTTGAGCAATATAAAGAGCCGAAATATGTTCCTCAGCCGGTACCGAATCTGACAGGCAGGCAGGACATTTTTGAGGAAATCCGAAAAGGGGATATTCTGCTGCATCACCCGTATCAGACCTTTGATCCGGTGGTGGATTTTATTAAAAAAGCGTCCCGGGATTCCCGGGTGCTGGCCATCAAGCAGACCCTTTACCGGGTCAGCGGCAATTCGCCCATCATCGCGGCTCTTGCCCAGGCGGCGGAAAACGGTAAGCAGGTGTCCGTGCTGGTGGAATTAAAAGCGCGTTTTGACGAGGAACACAATATCGCCTGGGCAAAGATGCTTGAGCGCTCCGGGTGCCATGTAATCTACGGCCTGGTGGGACTTAAGACGCACAGCAAGATCACGCTGGTGGTGCGCCGGGAGGAAGACGGTATCCGCAGATATGTACACCTGGGGACAGGCAACTATAATGATACGACGGCCAAACTCTATACGGACATGGGCCTTCTGACCTGCTCGGAAGCCATCGGGGAAGATGCGACGGCAGTCTTTAATATGCTCTCCGGCTATTCCGAACCGGCCAACTGGAATAAGCTGTCCTTGGCGCCTCTGTGGTTAAGGGACCGCTTTATGACCATGATACACAGAGAGACGGTCAACGCCAAAAACGGGGAACCAGCGCATATTGTGGCGAAGATGAATTCTTTGTGCGATCCGGGACTGATCGCGGCTTTGTATGAGGCCAGTGCGGCAGGCGTGAAGATCGAGCTGATCATCCGCGGGATCTGTTCTCTTAAAGTGGGGATTCCGGGCGTCAGCGAAAACATCACCGTGCGCTCCATCGTGGGAACGTACCTGGAGCACAGCCGGATCTATTATTTCTTAAATGGAGGAGAGGAGGAGATCTACCTTGCCAGCGCGGACTGGATGCCGAGAAACCTGGACCGCCGGGTGGAGATCTTATTCCCCATTGAAAACGAACAGTTGAAAAAAGAAGTGATGCATGTACTTCAGATTCAATTGCAGGATACCATAAAAGCCCAGGTAAAGCAGCCGGACGGAACTTATGAGAAAGTAGACCGCCGGGGCAAGGCGGCTTTGTGCGCTCAGGAATATTTTATGAAGTACGCGAAAGATCTGAATAAACAGCAGGAGGATACGGTTCAGAGCCGGGTGTTTATCCCGGAGGAACCGATGGAAGAAGATGACAAAGGATAAAAAAGGACTGTTTCTGGACATGGACGGGACGACGCTGGACAATGAACGCAGAATCTCGCGCGAAAATATGGAAGCTTTAAAAAAGGTCATTCAGGCAGGTCATGAGGTGGTGGTGACGACGGGCAGGCCCGCCGCCAGCGCCGGGTATCTGTTAAAGGAACACCACCTGGACGAGATCGGCTGCAGGTATGTGATCGCATATAACGGAGGAATGCTTCTGGACTGTGTGTCAAATCAGGTGATCTTTAAAAAGACGCTCCCCCTTACTTACGTAAAAGAACTGGCAGACGCCGCCAGACAAAGGGGCATCTATATTCATACGTACGAGGATGACAAGGTGGTGACCGAACGGGAAGACGAGAATCTGGCACATTATCTGAACAAAACCAGTATGAAAGCCCATGTGGTAAAAGATATGGCAAAAGAATTAAAGGAAGAACCATGCAAGATGCTGGCGGCGGATATCAAAGACCATGAAAGCCTGGAGGCGTTCCGGGACGAGATGAAGCAGTGGGCAGAAGGAAAAGTGGATATGTATTTCAGCTGCCCGGAGTACCTGGAGATTGTGCCCAAAGGCGTGTGCAAGGGCGAAGCGTTAAAGGCGTTCTGTAAAGCCCACGGGATTGCGGTGGAACATGCGGTGGCAGTGGGGGACGAAGGCAACGATATCTCCATGATCCGGGCAGCGGGAACCGGCTGCGCCGTGGCGAACGGCATGGAGGAAGTGAAAAGGGCAGCAGATTATGTGACCGAAAGGGACAATGACCAGTCGGCCATTGCGGAAGTGGTGGAAAAGTTCGTGCTGCCCTGAGGAAATTTACAGTTTCAGGCGGAAAAGCTGACGTTTCAGCGCGGACCAGCGGAAAGGAATCAGAGGGTACAGATAACTCTTTCCGGCAAACGTCCGGCAGGTAAGGAGACTGAAAGCGGCGATGCATAAGCCCGCGATAAAACCCCAGAGAGAGAAACAGCCTGTCAGGATCAAAAGCAGGATGCGCATGAATTTGACGGCATAATTCAATTCGGCGTTGGACTGAGAGTAGTTTGCTATGGTTACAAAAGCCATATAGAGCATGACTTCTTCATTGAACCAGCCGGAATTGACGGCAAATTCTCCGATGACCAGACCGGCGATGACGGACAGGGGCGTACTTAGCATGTCCGGCGTGTGGATGGCTGCCAGGCGCAGGCCGTCGATGGAGAGTTCCAGAAGAAGGAACTGTAAGACAAGAGGAATATTGACCGTATCTTTGATCTGAATAAAGGCAAGGCTTTCGGGAATCCATTCGGGGTGCTGCATCAAAAGCAGGAATAAAGGAGTCAAAAATAAAGACAGGACCATGATCAGGAACCGGGACAGCCGAAGATAGGTTCCTGTGATGGGAGGAAAATAATAGTCGTTGGCCTCCTCCGTGATGGCGAACAGGCTTGTGGGCAGGATCATGGCGGAAGGCGAATTGTCCACCAGCAGCACAATATTTCCTTCCAGGATGGAAGCGGCGGCGGTGTCAGGACGTTCGGTTAAGTGAAATCTGGGAAAGGGATTGAACCAGCGGCCCGGAAGGAGCAGTTCGGCGAGACTTTCCTGGTTCATGGTCAGCGCGTCGACGGTGACAGACTGCAGGCGTTTTTTCAGTTTTTGCAGGCACGTCTGATCCGCCCTGTCTTCCATATAGCACAAAACGATGTCGGTGCGGCTGCTTTCTCCTAAGGACTGCATTTCCATACACAGTTTCGGAGAGCGGATGCGGCGGCGGATCAGGGCGGTATTGAATACCACAGTTTCCACGAAACCGTCCCGGGAACCCCGGAGGGTCCGGTCTTTGAACGGTTCTTCCACGCTTCTGGCCGGACAGGTGCGGCAGTCGATGGCAAGACAGCCTGCAAGGCCGGACAGAAGAAGGCAGGGGACCCCTGACAGAAGGTTTTTCAGTATATCATCCACCGTGGATAAGACTTCCGTCTCAATGTAAGGAAGGTTCTGCACCTGGAACTGTTCCAGAGAGCCGGGGATGTCTTCGGGTTTTAAGCCGTAGAGATATTCCAGCAGTTTTTCCAGAATATCGTCTTTTACAAGACCGTCGATCAGGAACAGGGCGGCGTTTTTACCCGCGACTGTCAGATCTTTTTCCAGTATGTCAAAATTCCGGTCTGTACCAAGAAGCCGGCGCAGGCAGGAGATATTTTCCTCATAATTATCAGATAAACTGTTCATTTAAGATCACCTCAGGGATAGTATGCCCGGAACGGAGAAATATATGAAAATAACCCGACAAAGGAACCGCGGGATAGCTGTATTTGCCATACTTTTGCTTCTGGCCGCTGCCTGTCTGCTCTCATCCTGCGGTCAGAAAACACAGGCGCCGGAAGCCAATGCGGAGGAAACATCGGAAGAAAAACTGGAAGAAATACCGAAACTTCCTGAGGAACAGGAAGAAGAGGAACAAAAAGAAACCGAATTTTCCTCTATGGATGAGATAACGCCGGATACAGAAGAAATTCCGCCGGAAGACCTGACGAAAGAAGAACCTGTAACGGGCGGCCATGTGGTAGTCATAGACCCGGGGCATCAGAAAAAAGGCGACAGTACACAGGAACCCAACGGCCCGGATTCTTCGGTTATGAAAGCCCGCGTGGCGGGCGGAACCAGCGGCCGGACCACAGGCGTCCCGGAGTATGAGCTGACACTGGACATTTCCTTAAAGCTTCGGGACGAACTGGAAGCACGGGGCTATACTGTGTATATGACCAGGGAAACCCATGACGTGAATATCAGCAATATGGAGCGCGCCCTGTACGCTTCGTCGGTGGGCGCGGAGATAGCGGTGCGCATCCATGCCAACGGTTCGGAGGATACTTCCGTAAGCGGCGCTCTGGCGCTTGCGCCGTCTTCCGAGAATCCCTATGTCAGCTATCTGGCTTCGGAAAGCCAGTCTTTAAGTAAATGTATTCTGGACGCTTACTGTGATGCCACCGGCATGGGCAATAAAGGCGTCGTATCTTCGGATACCATGACGGGGATCAACTGGAGTACGGTTCCGGTTACGATCCTGGAGATGGGATTTATGACCAATCCCGCCGACGATACCAACATGCAGGATGCAGAATACCAGCAGAAGATGGTACAGGGAATCGCGGACGGGATCGACACGTATTTTTGATCAGTGTCTCTGATCTTTGTTGGCGTATGTCTCGCAGAATCTGGCGGAAAAAGAAGGCGCCTCTCCTCCGGCATAAAGATGGGAGATATCTCCCAGATGCGTACTTCTGAACATGGCGATCCCTTCCTCACGTTCTTCGGTGAAGACTTCCGTTACGGAAGTCGGCGCGAAAGCGGTACCCTGCCACAGGCAGAAGGGGGAAATATTTAAAAGGTGGGATAACAGGACACAGGTAAGGCCGAAGTGGCAGAAAAAGGTGATCGTGTCCGTGTTTGCTTTTTCGACCCGATACATAAGCCCGTCCCGTACATAGCCGTATTTGGCGAGAAGCTCATTCAGATGCCGGATGACAGAATCATAGATCTGGACGATATCGCTGTGTCTGGCGATCTCGGAAGTCCGCCAGCCTTCCCGGTCCATGTATTCCGGATGCTGCATATAATAGGAGGGCATAAGATCCCATACGATTCTGGGCTGGTACAGGCCGTCTTTGGTCTTTGTATTGGGAAAAGCCTTTTGCAGCGTCTCCGAATGGTTTATATCCAGCCTGGCGGGAAACTCCATCAGCCAGTCAAACGTTCTGGCGGTAAGTCCCAGCTTTTTAAGCGTATAGGAAGCCGTCTCCTGGGCGCGTCCCAGAGGGGATACAAAACAGTCGCCCGGATGCAGGTCTTTTGCCGACTCTGCAAGAAGGGCCGCTTCTGTCTTTCCTTTTGCCGTCAGGCAGTCGTGTTCATAGTCCGGATCGCCGTGGCGAATCATTAATATTCTCATGGTAATCTCTCCTGATGTATGTTTTTTGCGTACTGATTATACACTATTTAGCAGAAAGTGGCAATTATAAGAAAATGAAAAAGAAAACAAAGATATTTGCGGTCAGCGGCGTGAAAAACTCCGGTAAGACGACACTGATCAGCCGTATACTGCCCATATTGTCCGATTATGGGCTGAAAGTAGCGACAATTAAGCATGACGGGCATGATTTTGACGCGGACGTGCCGGGGACAGACACTTACCGGCATTTTCAGGCGGGTGCTTATGGTACGGCCGTTTTTTCGGACTCCAAATATATGGTGGTAAAACAGCAGCCGAAGGTCACGCAGGAACAGATGATGCTGTTATTCCCGGAGGCGGATCTGATCCTTTTAGAAGGGTTTAAGACATGTTCCTATCCGAAAATTGAACTGATCCGCAGAGGAAATTCTGTAAACAGTGTGTGTGAGGGCTGTCATCTGGCGGCGGTTGCCACGGACATGGAGCCGGATGAGCTTGTGCTTTCAGACAGGAAGATTCCTCTTCTGGACTTAAATGATCCCAAGGCTGTGGCAGATTTTATTTTAGCGTTCGGGGAAGAATAAAAATCTGCGGGACGGGTTTTGTCAGCTTACGGGAGGAGTGCCGGCGAACAGTTTCATACGATCCTGCCTGGCGGCGCAGATCAGTGTGAGCGCGTATTGCTCTGCCAGATTGACGGCTTCCCGGGAAGGGGCAGCTTTGCTGACAAGGACCGGGATTCTGGCACGGATGGCTTTGATGACCATATCCGTGGGAATCCGCCCGCTGGAACAGACCATACATCCGGTCAGGTCAATGCCATGAAGCAGGGCATATCCGATGGCTTTGTCCAATGCATTATGCCTGCCAATATCTTCACACCGGAAGATAAGCTTTCCTTCCTGCGCAAGAAAACAAAGATGTGTGGAGCGGGTCTGTTTATGTAAAGGCATGTCCTCCTGAAAACAGTCAGCCAGGGCAAACACATGGGAAGCTTTCCATGGAATCGGAGTGACCGGGTGAATCTGCGCATCAGCCGCAAGGTCACTGCTGTTTTTTAAAAGGATGCTTGCTTCGCTGCCGGTTTCGCAGATATAGATCTGCTTTACGTCATTGACGGAGCAGATCATGCCTTCTGTCAGCAGGCGCCCTAAGATCAGCTCGGATAAAAACTGCGGGGTGCAGATCAGTTTCATAGTCAGTTGCTCATTCACACGGACATTTATCAGATGTTCTTTCAGAACCGGTTCGGATTCTTCCCGATACTCGCCGTCCCGTCCAATTAACTGATAAAAAACCGTATCTGAAAGTGTCAGGTTATGGTATGATTCGTTTTTGTTCATGTCAGTCCCTCCTGCTATCAGATTATATCTGGGGAAAGGGACGCTGTCAAATTTTTCTTCCGGTGCGAAATAAAAATAATATCATAAAACTATTAACAAAATCACAAAAATATGGTAAGATTTTTATAGTTATGAGCAGGAGGGGCAGACCCCGTTCCTGAAGACTTCGTGAGAGGAGGAAGATTAAGCATTTAAAAACATAGAC
>DKVI01000110.1:0-59941 GCA_002491115.1 Lachnospiraceae bacterium UBA7182
GCACTGTATCAAGAATTACGGAAAGGACAGCTATCCCACAGAGCAGGGCTTTGTACCTGAGAATGTATTCCTTGAGAGACTGCCGTCGATCGCAGCCAATGCGATTCTGGATGCTTGTACAGGTTCCAACCCCCGTCAGCCGAGCCAGGAAGAGATGGAAAAACTGCTTAAGTGCTGCTACTATGATACTGACGTAGATTTCTAAATTGGACGGAAAATAATTTAGATTTTGCACCTGTTGCCGTCACTGGCAGCAGGTGTTTTTAAAAAATATGAAAACTTGGATTAGGAGATGTTCTGCATGAAACAAGACCTGCTGCAATTAATTATCAAAACATTGAAGGCGGAAAAGCCTTTGATTATTGTCTGTGTCCTGGCAAGTTCGGGTTCTACCCCCAGAGGTTCCGGCGCTACCATGCTTGTCTTTGAAGACGGCCATACAGAGGGGACGATCGGGGGCGGAGCAGTGGAACATGCCGCTGAGCTTCACGCGAAAAAGCTGTTACAGGACAAATTATCCGATACGGTAGGCTATTGCCTGAATAAAAATGATGTGGCGGATCTTGGAATGATATGCGGGGGAGATGTTACGGTATATTTCCAGTATCTGAACGGGAAAGAGGCGCTTCCTATGTTTGAGTACCTGGAAGAAGCTTACCGTCAGAACAGAGAGTCTTGGTTAATTCGTAAGATAGAAAACAAATCCGTGACTTCCATGGGAGTCTATGATAAGGCAGGCCTGCATTTTGGAGAAGGGATTGAGCAGGAGAAGCTGCCGTCTCTGATCAGGCCGGGCGCTGTCTATCTTCAGGGAGAACCGGCCTATTATGCGGAGCCGGTGGCGCAGGCGGGAATTGTCTATGTGTTTGGCGGGGGCCATGTATCCCAGGAACTGGTTCCGATGCTGGCACATGTGCATTTTCCGGTAGTTGTATTTGAGGACAGAGAAGCTTTCGCCGACTCGGCGCTGTTTCCGGGGGCCTATGATGTGATCCTGGGTGATTTTAAAGATATTTTTGCTTCGGTTACCTTGTCGGAGCAGGATTATGTAGTGATCATGACCCGTGGGCATCAGGCCGATTTTGAAGTCCTGGCCCAGGCCCTGAAGAAACCTTTAAGTTATATTGGATGTATTGGAAGCCGCAGTAAGATAGCGGCGACAAAAGAGCGTTTGCAGGCGCTTGGATACCCTGATGACTGTTATGACAGGGTTCATTCTCCCATTGGCATTGATATCAAAGGAGAGACACCGGAGGAGATCGCAGTCAGTATTACTGCGGAGCTGATCCTTCACAGAGCTTCTTTGAATCCTGATATTTGATGTATAACAATTCAGAAGTCCGAACCGGTACTTTTGATTGTTGCCTTACCTATTTTTTGTGCATAAAAAGCGGGAACCATACATGTGGTTCCCGCTTTTTATGCACAGAATTTTTGTTATTTTCATATTTTATAAGATATAATCCATTCATTGGGGAGGATTTTGCAAAAATGACATGCCGGGAAAAGATTATGTCCGAAGATTATGTTGATTATATATGGAAAGGCGATTCCAGGCTGCTTATCCCGTATTTACAGTCTATGGGGATATGCGCCCAATATATCAATCAGGATTTTATAACTCTTTATGTTGACCGGGCATCGTTGGGAGCTGCGCAAAGGCTGCTGGTGGGTGATTATGCGCTCCCTGGCTGCCATACGCTTTTAAATCCGGAGAGTTTGGAACAGACAGGCATACTGGCGATTCAAAATCAGCCTGCATTGGGCTTAAAAGGCACAGGCGTGATTATCGGTTTTATGGATTCTGGTATTGCTCTGGAAAATGATGTGTTTCGTACAGAAGACGGGAAAACCCGTGTGCTGGAACTGTGGGATCAGACAGATCAGACAGGCACGCCTCCTGAGGATATTCAATTTGGAAGTGTGTATACCGCCGAACAGATTGACACGATGCTTGCAGAAGGACGGACTGATCTGCCGGGAGCCGACCAGATCGGACACGGGACGAAAGTGGCGGCGATTGCTGCCGGGTCAGAATCTGAGGACGGACAGTTTTTCGGTGCGGCTCCGGAGGCACAGATTGCTTTTGTAAAGCTAAAGCAGGCAAAAGCGTATACCCGCCAGATTCAACAGATTCCCCAGAATGTGGTGGCTTATGAAGAATCAGATATTATGCTGGCGATCCGGTATTTGGATATGCTGGCGACAAGGGAGAATAAACCGCTGGTAATTTGTATCGCGTTAGGAAGCAATACAGGAGGGCATACGGGTTCCACTCCCCTCGGCATCTATCTGAATGAGTTTGCCAGAAGTGTAGGCCGGGCGGCTGTGGTCGCTGCCGGCAATGAAGGAAACCAGGGACATCACTTTTTCGGCGTGGTTCCCAGTGTACCCGGTTATCTGGATGTGGAACTGCGAGTGGGGGAAGAGGAAGAAAAAGAAGGGTTTCAGCTAAATCTGTGGGGGAATGCCCCCGGAATATTTTCTGCCCAGGTGATCTCGCCGTCGGGAGAGGTCATTCCCCGCTCTTATCATGGTACGCTGGACAGGCGGCGGTATGATTTTGTGTTTGAAACCACAGTATTGGATGTCCAGTATGAACTGTCAGAATTTATATCCGGGGACGAGCGGCTTTTATTCACGTTCCGAAAGCCCACCCAGGGTGTTTGGCGGCTGCGCATTTTCGCCTCCGGAAATTTGGAGAATAGTTTCCATATGTGGCTGCCTGTGAGTGATTTTATAAGCCCGGGTACTTACTTTTTGCGCCCGGATCCCAACACGACGGTCACGGAGCCGGGCAACGCCGACTATGTGCTGACCATGGGAGGATACGACAGCGGGACGTTCGGCATCTGGCTGGACTCCAGCAGAGGGTATACGAGGAACAATGAGGTAAAACCGGATTTGGTTGCACCGGCGGTCAACGTGCAGACCGTGGACCGGTTCGGCAATCCCGCCACGCTGATGGGAACCAGCGCGTCCGCCGCCGTAGGCGCAGGCGCCTGTGTACTTTTGATGGAATGGGGGATTGTACGGCAGAACGCGCCTACGATGGACGGCGTGATCATACAGAGATTCTTGATCCGGGGAGCAAAAAGGCCGGGTACCTATAAGTATCCCAACCAAAGTTGGGGATACGGGATTCTGGACTTGTACGGAGGATTCCAGGCTCTAAGAAACATGGCGTCGGGAGGATAAAGTTTGTTGAAACCATTTGACAACCATACGAAACATGTTAAAATGGAAATTGCGTGGAGCAGGCGCGTTTTTGGTGTCTGCTCCGGGTGGATGATGCAGGAGGCGTAAAAGACAATGGATGAAAGGCAGGGCGCCACAGAAAGACGCGACAGATACTCTCTTCGGGGCAAAGTGTACGAGCAGATCCGGGAGGATATTTTAAACGGCAGATATGAGCAGAATACGGAGCTGAAAGAAGCGGCGATCGGCGCGGAATTAGGCGTCAGCAGAACTCCGGTGCGGGAGGCTCTGCGGCAGCTGGAACTGGAAGGACTGGTGAATATTGTTCCCAACCGGGGGGCTTATGTAAATAAGATCACGGCCAAGGACGTGCGGGATATCTATGTGATCCGGTCCATGCTGGAGGGGCTCTGCGCCAGATGGGCCACAGAGCATATCACCAAAGAGCAGCTGGAAAGCATGGAGGAAACACTCTGCCTGTCAGAATATCATACGCGGAAGGAAAACTATGATAAGCTCTATGAACTGGACAGCCTGTTTCATGAGCAGCTGTACAGCGCGGGCGGCAGCCGGATTTTAAATCATGTGCTGTCGGATTTTCACGATTATGTCAAACGTGCCAGGAAGGCGTCGATTGCCTCGGAAGGCCGTTCGGTAAAATCGACCCAGGAACACAGAGCGATCTTTGAGGCGGTCAAGGCAGGAGACGCGGACCAGGCGGAAGAACTGGCCAGACTGCATATCCGGCATACAATCGAGAGCATCCGCCTGCATGGTCTTGAGCAAATTCTGTAAAAATAACTGTAAATCTGGTAAGAGGAGTTACATATCATTATGAAAAAAATTCAGATGACGACACCGTTGGTGGAGATGGACGGGGACGAAATGACCAGAGTCCTCTGGCAGATGATCAAAGAAGAACTTCTGCTGCCCTTTGTGGACTTAAAGACAGAATATTACGACCTTGGGTTAAAGAACCGGGATCAGACGGACGACCAGGTGACCGTTGACGCGGCCCATGCCACCAAAAAATACGGCGTGGCGGTAAAATGCGCCACGATCACGCCCAACGCGACCCGGATGGAAGAATACGGCTTAAAAAAGATGTGGAAAAGTCCCAACGGCACCATCCGCGCGATCCTGGACGGGACGGTCTTTCGCACGCCGGTGCTGGTAAAGGGAATCGAACCTTATGTAAGGACATGGAAAAAACCCATCACCCTGGCGCGCCATGCCTACGGGGATGTGTATAAAGCGTCGGAGATGTCCATTCCGGGTCCCGGAAAAGCAGAGCTTGTCTATACAGCCGAAGACGGCAGTACAACTTCCGAACTGGTTCATACCTTTGACGGTCCGGGTATCGTGCAGGGAATGCACAATCTGGACAGTTCCATTGAAAGCTTTGCAAAGAGCTGTTTTCAGTATGCTCTGGATGCAAAGCAGGACGTATGGTTCGCGGCCAAAGATACCATATCCAAAAAATATGACCACCATTTTAAAGATATTTTCCAGGAAATCTACGAAAAAGAATATAAAAAAGCATTTGAAAAGGCAGGCATTACCTATTTTTATACACTGATCGACGACGCGGTGGCCCGGGTGATCAAATCCGAGGGCGGTTTTATCTGGGCATGTAAAAATTATGACGGCGACGTTATGAGCGATCTGGTGGCTACGGCTTTCGGTTCCCTGGCTATGATGACTTCCGTGCTGGTATCCCCGGAAGGATATTACGAGTATGAGGCGGCCCACGGGACCGTGCAGAGGCACTATTATAAGCATCTAAAAGGAGAAGAGACATCCACCAATTCCATCGCCACGATTTTCGCCTGGAGCGGCGCGCTTAGAAAACGCGGCGAACTGGACGGTCTTGAGAAGCTTACGCATTTCGCGGATCTTCTGGAAAAAGCTTCCATACAGACCATCGAGAACGGAAAGATGACCAAAGACCTGGCGCTGATCACAAAGCTTAAGAATGTGACCGTCTTAAACTCCGGCGCATTTATCAAAGAAGTGCGCAGACAGTTAGAGACAATGTTGCAGGCATAAAAAGATACCCCCCGCCATATATTAGAACAAATATGGGAGGGGTATATCAATGGATACGATTCAAAGCCAGAAAGAATTTCATCTATACAATGATATTAAAGAGCGCACCAAAGGAGAGGTGTACATAGGCGTAGTTGGTCCGGTCCGCACAGGAAAATCCACGTTTATCAAACGGTTTATGGACCTTTTAGTGCTTCCCAATATGGAGGATGCCCATGAGAGGGAGCGCGCCACGGACGAACTGCCCCAGTCGGCGGCGGGCAAGACGATCATGACCACAGAGCCGAAATTTGTGCCGAAAGAAGCTGTGGAGATCAATGTGGACGGAAAAATCCCTGTAAAAATCCGCCTGATCGACTGTGTGGGTTATATGGTGGAAGGCGCTTCCGGCCATCTGGAGAACAATACGGAACGGATGGTCAAAACCCCCTGGTCCGGGGAAGAAATTCCTTTTACAAAAGCGGCGGAACTGGGGACCCATAAGGTCATCCACGACCATTCCACCATAGGGATTGTCGTCACCTGTGACGGAAGCTTCGGAGAAATACCGGTGGAAAACTATCGGGCGGCGGAGGAAAGGACCATCGATGAGCTGAAAAAACTGAAAAAACCTTTCGTTATTCTTTTGAATACTACAAGGCCTTTCAGCGAGAACGTCCGCGGACAGGCAGAAGAAATGTTCCGTAAATACCAGATACCGGTGCTGCCGGTAAACTGCGAGCAGTTGAAAAAAGAAGACATTACCATGATCCTGGAGCAGGTGCTTTTAGAATTTCCTTTGACAGAGGTGGAATACCAGATGCCCCGCTGGGTGGAGATGCTTCCGATCCATCATCCGGTCAAGCAGGAGATCGTCGCGAAAGTACTGGAGATGATGGAAGAATTTCATGTGCTTCGGGATATCGGGCTTGCCAACACAGACTGCGCGGGTCCGTCTGTGAGCCGTATGAAACTTGACAGGGTGGCGTTGAGTACAGGAACCGCCGTCTATTCCATCGATATGGAAGAAAACTGTTATTATCAGATGTTAAGTGAACTGACCGGTATGGAACTGAGAGACGAATATGACCTGATGGAGCAGTTAAGAGAACTTTCAGCCATGCAAAAAGAATATGGTAAGGTTATAAAAGCCATGGACGCGGTGCGTCAGAAAGGATACGGCATGGTGCTGCCGGAGAAGGAAGAAATCGCCATGGAGGACCCGATGCTGATCCACCAGGGCGGCAAATACGGCGTGAAATTAAAAGCGCTCTCGCCGTCCGTCCATATGATCCGTGCCAATATCGAGACGGAGATTGCGCCCATTGTGGGCAGCGAGCAGCAGGCCAAGGATCTGATTCAGTATATCCAGGACGGAAAGGAGCAGGAAGAAGGGATCTGGCAGATCAATATATTCGGAAAGACCATCGAAGAGCTGGTGGAGGACGGCATCCGAAGCAAGCTCTATCAGATCGGGGAAGAAAGCCAGGTAAAGCTTCAGGATACCATGCAGAAGATCGTCAACGACTCCAACGGCGGTCTGGTATGCATCATTATTTAAAAAAAGAAACAGGGAAAAAAGAAAGGACAGGAACGGTAAACAGGCCGCTTCTGTCCTTTTTTCAGTACAACTGTTTTGGCGTCTGTACTTTCAGACGGCGTCCAGGAAAGCACGGATAAAGGGGATTGCGGCGCCGGATGCCACGGCATCGTCCTCCTGTACGCCAATACGAAGAAAATTTTCCTGTTCCGGGAAAGCCGTACGGCTTTGCACCTTCAAGAACAAAGTATCGATATCCTGCAGGGTCAGATAGGGTGCGATATGTCCGCCCAGGACAATGACACAGTCCAAAACCATGTGAATATTATTGAGCGCCATTGCCAGATCATCCAGATATTCATCCCATCGTCCGACTGCCAGGGGATCTTTCTTCCGAAGGCGGGAAAAAAAATCCGGCAGCGTCTCTCCCTGCGCCAGCACGGCGTTTGCCGAGCAGTAGCATTCCATGCACCCATTCTTTCCGCAATAGCAGAGCCGTCCGTCTTTTACCAGCGTCATATGTTCTACCGTTCCCGTACGCCCGGTCCGTCCCCGCTGGATTTGGCCGCGCATAACGATTGCGCCGCCCAGATGAGTGCCAAGGGAGAGGTAGATGACGTCGGTCAATTCCGGGTTGCGCCACAACTCCAGTTCGGCGGCGCATTCGGCGTCATGTATGAACCGAACCGGACAGGGAAGCTGTTCTGCCAGCGGCAGGACTGTCATATCCGTACACCCTAATATTTTTCCGTAAATTATCTTCCGCCCGTCTTCTGATACAAGTCCCTGTATTCCGATACCTGTCCCCAGCACTGTGTCGCTTTGTATGCCGGTATTTTGTAAAAAGCCGCTGATAATCTTACCCAACGTTATGAAATATGTGTCCTCCTGAGAAAATACCAGGGGGACTTTTGTTTTTCCGGTCACTTCACCATACAAATTGAGCAGCGCAACCGTTATATGATCAGCCAGAATTTCCACACCAACCGCGACCCGTGCATCCGCGCGGACGACATAGGCTGCGGCCTTTCGTCCGATGCCGGAGGCCAGCTGCCCCTGCGTTTCAATCAGATTTTCCTCCATCAGAGAAGTTAAATGTTGTGTCACTGTTGGCAGACTCATTTCCAATGTAGAGGCAATCCTGGACTTTGCTATACGCCGCTCCTGGTAGATTAGACGGTAGACATCCGTATAATTTTTTTTGCGGATGTCGTTCATTGAGATTTTTTCCATAGAAATTCATCCTTTCAACAATTCATTTTATTAAATAAATATATCTTATTTAATAAAAGAAAGCAATAACTTTTGCAGTGTTTTGCAAGAACACACGGGGTTATTGTGCATTGTTCACAAAAAATACATGCTAAATTTAGCTATTTTGCGGATTGAAAAGAAGGGGCTTTTACAGTAATATGTAAGTACATTATATAAAATCATTTTACATAATGAAATACAAAAATGGAGGTAGTTACTATGAACATCATCGAAAAAATGAGACTGGACAACAAGAAGGGTTTTGTTACCGGCGCCGCACGGGGCATCGGCAAATGTACAGCCACCGCTTTTGCAGAAGCGGGTGCGGACATCGCCATCGTGGATATGGACCTGCAGGAGGCTTTAGCCACTGCGCAGGAGATTGCGCAGGCTACCGGCCGCAAGGTGATTGCCCTCAAGTGTGATGTCACCGACGAGACACAGGTGCGGGATATGGTTAACGAGGTAGTCAGGCAGCTTGGAGGGTTGGACTTCTGTCATGCCAATGCCGGTATCTGCATCAATGCCCCCGCTGACGAGATGACCTATGGGCAGTGGAAGAAGAACCTTGATGTAAACCTCAACAGCGTCTTTTTGACGGACACCATCGCCGGTAAATATATGCTTGCCCATGGCGGCGGTTCCATCATCAACACAGCATCCATGTCTGCCCACATCGTCAATGTACCTCAGCCCCAGTGCGCCTACAACGCCTCCAAGGCAGGCGTCATCCAGCTCACCAAATCCCTGGCCATTGAGTGGGCTAAGAGGGGGGTGCGCGTCAACTCCATCAGCCCCGGTTACATCGGTACTGACCTGACTCTTTCTTCCGAAACACTCAAGCCTTTGATTGCCCAGTGGAACGCCATGGCGCCTATGGGCCGTTTAGGCAGGCCCGAAGAACTGGCATCCATCTGCGTGTATCTGGCCGGTGACACCAGCACCTTCACCACTGGTTCTGACTTCATTCTGGACGGCGCATTCACCTGCTTCTAAGAAATCTGCTGATATACCGACAGGGGCGGCCTTAGATCAGCCGCTCCCTGTTTCAAAAATACGAAAGGAATGAATATATTTATGAAAAGTAAGTGGGGTAAACGAATCGGATACGGAATCGGCGATCTGGGCTGTAATCTGGTGTTCAGTACCATGTCCTCCTACCTGTTGATTTTTTATACCGATGTATTCGGAATCGCCGCTGCTGCGGCCGGAACTATGATGCTGGTAACAAAGCTGATTGACGCTGTCACCGACACCGCCATGGGTATGATCGTAGATAAGACCCACACCAGATGGGGACAGGGACGTCCCTACTTTGTAATCGGCGCAGTACCCTTCGCTGTGTTTACGGTACTCACTTTTATTGTTCCCGACCTGAGCGAAAGCGGCAAACTGATATGGGCTTATATAACGTACTGCCTGCTGTGTACTGCTTATACGATTGTCAATATCCCTTTGAATACTATCGTTCCCAGGCTGTCTTCCGACCCGAACGAGCGGAACATTCTGGTGACCACCCGCATGGTCTGCGCCCTGCTGGGTACCGCCGTTGTTATGTCCATCACAACCCCCTTCGTCAAGTTCGTGGGCGGCATTGTGGATCCCGGCATCGCTGACCCTTTCAAGAGTCCCAGGGCCTGGATCATAGTTATGGGCATCTATGGCGTGGCGGCCATGCTGATCTTTTTCCTTACCTTCGCCAGCACAGAAGAAGTGGTTCCTCCGTCGGTCAAGAATGAGGATACATCCTTGAGAGAAAATATCAAGGCTATGACCGGCCAGGCGTGGCTGGTGATGATCTTTAACTTCCTGTATTTTGCTCTGTATGTGGTTCGCTCTACTACCGTGATCTATTTCTTCAAATACAACCTCCAGCGTGAGGATCTGGCTACCCTGGTGGGTTTCCTGGGAATCCTGTCAGGCCTGCCGATGCTGCTGTGCCTGCCCAGGCTGGAAGAAAAGTTTGGCAAGCGGAATATCCTGTTCCTGTCCGTGGCTGTCTATCTGGCGGGTAATGCCCTGATTCTGATCAATCAGGCTTCGGTTGCTTTCCAGCTCATCGGCCTGGTCATTACGGGCCTTGGCATCTACGGCATCTTCGGCACTGTATTCGCTATGCAGCCTGATGCCATTGACTATTCGGAGTGGAAGAAAAACCGCAGTATTTCCGGTACGATTGCCGCGTTCCAGGGTCTGTTTGTTAAGGCATCCATGGGGCTGGCCAGCTGGATTATCGGCCTGTACCTGGGTATGAACGGCTACAACGGCGATCTGTCTGCACAATCCGTTTCAGCCCAGCAGAGTATCCAGTTCTGTTATATGTGGATTCCGGTTATTCTGTGCGTCCTGCTGGCGGTCACAAACGTTTTTTGGAAACTGGATTCCTGTGCCGATGAGATGCGCACGGAGTTGGAGGCCCGCCGCAGAAAATTACAGGAACTGGTTGATAAATGGTAATCAGGAGGTAATCTATGAAAAAATATATTTCAAAACTCGGACGCTTTCTGAATGAAAAGGCTGCTTCTGCGCCCGATGGCAGCATTTTGGAGAAGGAAAATATCGTCCTGAACTGCAAATCCGTTTCCCCCCAGGAAGCGATCCGTGCCTGTGGCAGACTGCTGCTTGAGAGCGGCTGCATTGAGGCGGACTATATTCAGGCCATGCTGGAACGGGACAAAAGAGATTCCGTAGCCGTTGGAAGCCATGCGGCCATTCCCCACGGCGACAAGGAAGCCCGCAGGTTTGTCCGGAAAACCGGTCTGGCAGTTATGACCTACCCTGACGGGATTGACTGGAATGGAGAGAAGGTCCGGCTGGTGATCGGTATCGCTTCCAGAGGCGAGGAACATCTGGAAATTCTCAAGCGCATTGCAGAGATCGCCCAGACTGAAGAGACCACGGATGCGCTGGTAGAACATACGACTGTGGAGGAACTGTACAGGAAACTGAATGGTCTGGCATGAGGCTTTGATTCTCTTCGGCGGATAAAATCTGCTGTTGAGGGAAAATAAAAGAGACATTGATTTTCAGGGGCAAAAAGGATATACTCTCTGTGTGGAAAGGATGCCTGACTGCATGTTTAGATGCTGCATGGGTGTCTTTCGCAGAAAGACGGGGTATAAACATGAAGATAACTTTTATTTTTCACAGCAGTTTTGCGGTAGAATTAGAAGAAAGCGTTCTGATATTTGACTATTATGGGGAAGAAAAGCTTCCTGTTCTGCCAAAGGGCAAGCAGGTCTTTTTCCTGAACAGCCACGGACATCCGGATCATTTTCAGCGTAAAATTCTGGCGCTGAAGGAAGAATACCCTTCTGCGGAGTATATTCTGTCGAGGGATATCCGTTTTCGCCCGGAAGAGAAAAAAGACTGGATTCACCGTGTAAAACCAGGGGGAGAATTAAAGACGGCTCCTCTTGTGGTCAGGACGCTTCGCTCCACGGACTTGGGCGTGGCCTTTATCGTTGAGACGGAAGGAAAAAGAATCTATCACGCGGGGGATTTAAACTGGTGGCATTGGGAAGGGGAAGACAAAGCCTGGAACAACAATATGGCCGCCAATTATAAAAAAGAAGCGGACAAGTTAAGCGGGGTCTTTTTTGACGCCGCTTTTGTTCCGCTGGACCCGCGGCTTGGGGACGCCTATTACCTGGGTATGCAGTATTTTCTTAAGAAAGCGGACGCCGCCTGCATATTTCCCATGCATATGTGGGAGAAATATGACATATGCGACAGACTTAAAAAGGACGGTTATTTAAATGACATATCCGGCCGCTTTTATCCTGTCGAATATCCGGGACAAACATGGGAGATTTCATAGAAAGAACAGCCTTTTTGCGCAGAAAATCTTGCACCTGCCAAAAGGGTATGATATGATGAAAAACGTGTAGCTGCGGAAGTGTAAAACAGCAACGGAACGGACAATGCCCGAGAGGATTTACGGACGCGTTTTTTGCGGCCGGAAATGCTCTCAGAACAGGGGCATTGGGAGTGGAGTTGCGGAACTACCAATAGGAGGATATAGAATAGGATGAAAGAATATGGTGTAAATGAACTTCGCAGGATGTTCCTTGATTTCTTTGAAAGTAAAGGGCATCTGGTGATGAAAAGTTTTTCTCTTGTTCCCCATAATGACAAGAGCCTGCTTTTGATCAATTCCGGCATGGCGCCTTTAAAGCCGTATTTTACCGGGGCGGAGATTCCGCCAAGAAGGCGTGTGGCGACCTGCCAGAAGTGCATCCGTACAGGAGATATTGAGAATGTGGGAAAGACTGCCCGCCATGGAACCTTCTTTGAGATGCTGGGCAATTTTTCTTTTGGAGATTATTTTAAGGATGAAGCCATCCACTGGACCTGGGAATTTCTGACCGAAGTGGTGGGCTTGGAGCCGGACCGCCTGTATCCGTCGGTCTATCTGGACGACGACGAGGCATTTGATATCTGGAATCAAAAGATCGGTATTCCGGCGGAACGTATTTTCCGTTTCGGGAAAGAGGATAATTTCTGGGAGCATGGGGCAGGACCCTGCGGGCCCTGTTCGGAAGTTTATTATGACCGGGGCGAGGAATACGGCTGCGGCAAACCGGACTGTACGGTAGGCTGCGACTGCGACCGTTATATGGAAATCTGGAATAATGTGTTTACCCAGTTTGACAATGACGGGGACAACCATTACACAGAACTGACTCAGAAGAATATCGACACAGGTATGGGCCTGGAGCGTCTGGCGGTGGTGGTGCAGAAAGTGGATTCCATTTTTGATGTGGACACGGTGCGCGCGCTGCGGGACAAGGTATGCGAATACGCCCGCTGTGAATATAAAAAAGACGAAAATAAAGACGTATCCATCCGCCTGATCACCGACCATATCCGTTCGGCGACCTTTATGATCTCCGACGGTATCATGCCGGCCAATGTGGGCAGAGGGTATGTACTCCGCCGCCTGATCCGCCGCGCGGCCCGCCATGGACGCCTTCTGGGGATCGAAGGAAAATTTCTGGCGAAGCTTTCCGAGACGGTCATTGAGGGCTCCAGAGACGGATATCCGGAGCTGGATGAGAAGAAAGATTTTATCTTTAAAGTGCTGACCCAGGAAGAGGACAAGTTTAATAAGACCATCGACCAGGGATTAAGCATCCTGGCACAGATGGAAGAGTCCATGAAAGCGGCGGGCAAAAAGACGCTGCCGGGCGTGGACGCTTTTAAATTATATGATACTTATGGATTCCCGCTGGATCTGACAAAAGAGATCCTGGAAGAAAAGGGGTATGATATCGACGAAGAAGGCTTTAAAGTCTGCATGGAGGAACAGAGAAAGCAGGCCCAGGAGTCCCGTGAGACGACCAACTATATGGGCGCGGACGCCACGGTCTATGACGGGATTGACGCTTCGGTGACCACGGAGTTTACGGGTTACGATTCGCTTGAAGGGAAATCGAAGATCACGGTGCTGACCACGGATACGGAGCTTACGGAGGCGCTTTCCGACGGCCAGGTGGGAACGGTATTTGTGGAAAAGACGCCTTTCTATGCCACCATGGGCGGCCAGCAGGGAGACAAAGGCGTGATCATCTGCGGCGACGCTGTTTTTGCGGTGGAAGATACCATCAAACTTTTAGGCGGTAAAGTGGGCCATGTGGGCCGTATGACCGCCGGCATGATCAAGACAGGAGATGCGGTATCTCTGAAAGTGGATGAGGCAGGGCGTAAGGATACCTGCAAAAATCACAGTGCGACCCATTTGCTTCAGAAGGCTTTGAAGCTTGTGCTGGGCAACCATGTGGAACAGAAGGGCTCTCTGGTAACGCCGGACCGTCTGCGTTTTGACTTTGCCCACTTCCAGCCCATGACGGCGGAAGAACTGGAAAAAGTGGAAGCTATGGTCAATGAGCAGATTCAGTCTTCTCTTCCGGTAGTCACACAGATCATGAATCTGGAAGATGCGAAAAAGAGCGGTGCCATGGCGCTGTTCGATGAAAAATACGCAGAAGATGTCCGGGTGGTATCTATGGGAGATTTCTCCAAAGAGCTGTGCGGCGGTACCCATGTGCAGAATACAGGACTGATCACCGCTTTTAAGATTGTATCCGAGTCCGGTATCGCGGCCGGTGTGCGCAGGATTGAAGCATTGACAGGAGACGGCGTATTTGCCTATTACAGGGAACAGGAAACAGAGCTTTTGCAGGCAGCAAAGCTGTTAAAAACCACTGCTTCGTCTGTGACAGAAAAGATCGGACATCTCCTGGCGCAGGTAAAAGAGCTTCAGAGTGAAAATGAGGCGCTCAAAAGCAGGGCGGCCAAAGACGCTCTGGGAGACGTGATGGATCAGGTTAAAGAGATTAAAGGCGTGAAAGTCCTGGCCGCGAAAGTGGAAGGCGTGGATATGAACGGCTTAAGAGATCTTGGTGATCAGCTGAAAGAGAAGCTGGGAGAAGGTGTCGTGCTTCTGGCATCCGTGACCGACGGCAGGGTAAGCCTGATGGCTACCGCCACGGATCAGGCCATGAAAGCGGGCGCTCATGCGGGCAACCTGATCAAGGCCATCGCATCCCTCGTAGGAGGGGGCGGAGGCGGACGTCCGAATATGGCGCAGGCAGGCGGTAAAAATCCGGCCGGAATCGACGAGGCGATTCAAAAAGCGCTGGAGACAGTAGAGTCCCAAATTAAATAAAATATAAAATAAAATAAAAAAGTTATTGACAAAAGATGCCGTGATACCTATAATGTTCGTAGTGCAATAAAATACCCAGACAGTTGTATTTGGCACAATAAGCAACTGGAGGGAGGTTAGGTGTGATACTATGTCAAACGTGATCGTTAAAGAAAACGAAACTTTGGATAGCGCATTGCGCCGTTTCAAACGAAACTGTGCAAAGGCTGGAATCCAGCAGGAAATCCGTAAAAGAGAGCATTACGAGAAGCCGAGTGTAAAGCGCAAGAAAAAATCCGAAGCAGCTAGGAAGCGTAAATATAACTAAAATTGTGCAGCGATGCCTTGACTGTAAAGTCAAGGCATTTCTTAGTTAGGAGAAAGATGAACAGTATACTGAAAGCACTGTTAAACAATAAGATACTCATGTGCGGCGCCTGCGGCTGGGCGGCCGCGCAGGTGATCAAGACGATTATTTATGCGTGGATGCACAGAGGAATCCGCTGGGAGCGCCTGGTGGGAGACGGCGGGATGCCCAGCGGTCATTCCGCCACAGTCAGTGCCATGGCATCGGCGTCCGCTTTTGTCTATGGATTTTCGTCTTTTGAGTTTGCGGTCACTTGTATGCTGGCGATCATTGTCATGCATGATGCCATGGGTGTCCGAATGGAGACCGGACGCCAGGGAAAAGTGCTCAACGAAATGATTGACTTTTTCCGTACAGAGGGATTTGTAGAAGCATTTAAAAAAAATGACAGGATGTACGAGTTCTGGGAAGCAAGTTTAAAGGAACTGGTTGGTCATACACCGCTTCAGGTGACGGCCGGCTGCATGCTGGGAATCCTGATTGCCTGCCTGATGCTGCTGTAAGAAAAATCAAAAGCTTCGGCAGCCGGTTTCGGACAT
This sequence comes from Lachnospiraceae bacterium UBA7182, assembly GCA_002491115.1. Lineage (GTDB taxonomy): Bacteria > Bacillota > Clostridia > Lachnospirales > Lachnospiraceae > Hominiventricola. Next base: position 15,576 of record DKVI01000110.1, read on the forward strand.
ATTTTTTGGATTAGAAGGAAAAAACGCCGCATATATATAGTCCAAAGGGACTTTGAGGTGATTTTTCTGAAAAAACTGTGTGTGTTCACACTGGCATTTATACTGCTTTTCTCCCCTTCTTCTGTATATGCGCAGGAAGCGGGGAGTGCAGTTAAGGAGGAAACAAAAGAGGAATCTTTTTCGGAAAACCAGGTGGCGGCGGAAGTGGCGGCGCCTCATGCGCTTTTGATGGAGGTGTCTACAGGGACAGTTCTGATGGCGAAGGCAGCGGATGAGAAGCTCCATCCTGCCAGCGTAACCAAGATTATGACCATGCTTTTGATTTTGGAGGCGGTGGAGGCAGGCAAAATCTCTTTGTCGGATACGGTAACCGTATCGGAGCATGCGGCGTCCATGGGCGGTTCACAGGTGTATTTGGAACCATATGAGACGCAGACGGCAGATACTATGTTAAAATGTATCGCAGTGGCCAGTGCCAATGACGCCTGTGTGGCTATGGCAGAGCATATAAGCGGCAGCGAAGGAGATTTTGTTAAACAGATGAATACCCGGGCCAAAGAGCTCGGCATGACGAATACAAATTTTGTCAACTGCTGCGGACTGGATGACGACGCGCATCTGACCACTGCCAGGGATGTGGCGCTTATGTCCAGGGAACTCCTCCTGAACCATCCCAGGATTCATGAATACTGTACCATCTGGATGGATACGATCATACATACCACCGCCAGAGGAAGCTCCGAGTTTGGTCTGTCCAATACAAACAAGCTGATCAAACAATATGAATATGCCACGGGACTTAAGACCGGTTTTACCAGCGTGGCGGGTTTCTGCGTATCGGCCAGCGCCAAAAAGGATAATATTGAGCTGATCGCGGTTGTTATGGGCGGCGCGGATTCCAAGAGCCGGTTTCAGGATGCCATTACATTGCTGAACAGCGGTTTTGCCTGCTGCAGTCTGTACAAAGATGAAGACAGGCTGCCGCTTCCGGAACTTGCGGTATCAGGGGGTGTGTCAGACAGCGTTCCTCTGGAATATGAGGAAGACTTTTCCTATGTGGCCACCGACGGCAGTAATCTTCTGGATATAGAACGCACGCTGGAACTTCCCGAGGAATTGAAAGCACCTGTGAAAAAAGGCAGTTATGTTGGCCGTGTGGTCTATGCGCTGAATAAAAAGGAGATCGGCTCCACCCAGATTCTGACGGCGGGCGCTGTGGAGCAGGCAGGATACAAAGATTATTTACGGCAGACATTCCGGATGTTTTTGCTGTGACAAAGAGGGTTTTAATATAGAGACGGCTATGGAGATCAAAACATATGAAATACAGACATCCAAACTGAAAAAGGGCGAAAAGCCCCTCCGTCTTGCGATGCTTTCGGATCTGCATGACCGGCTCTGGGGGCAGGGGCAGAGGAAGCTTTTAGATGCCATTGACAGTCTTGTACCCGATCTGATCCTGTGCGCCGGGGATATGCTGACAGGCGGAGAGCAGGCGGCTATGGATCATACGCTGCTGCTTTTTCGGGAACTGTCCAAAAGGCGTCCGCCTGTCATAACCTGCAATGGCAATCATGAGTCCAGAATGCGGTATCAGACAGGGATTTACAAAGATCAGTACACGTACTACACCGGGAAACTGAAAGAGTATGGGGTGAAAGTTCTTGTAAACGAATCCTGTGCGGTAAAAGTGCGTTCTGCAGGCGTGCAGGTCTATGGGTATGAGATGCCTCTGGCTTATTATCATAAATTCCGCACGCCGGGCTATGACGGAGAGGATTTATACCGGCAGTTCGGTGTTCCGGACGGGGAAACTTACAATATTCTTCTGGCGCACAATCCGGTTTATTTTAAAGCGTACGCCGCATGGGGCGCAGATCTTACTTTGTCCGGACATCTGCATGGGGGAATTATAAGGATTCCGGGTATCGGAGGGCTGATCACGCCCCAGGCCAGGCTGTTTCCCAGGTATGACCGGGGACTTTTTGAGAGGAACGGAAAATATCTGGCAGTCAGTCCGGGACTTGGGGAACATACGGTTCCCGTACGGATATTGAATCCGCCCCAGCTGTTTTGCATTATAATAAAAGGAACAGGTTAAGATGGCTTTATCAGTCAAAATAGAGAGTTTTGAAGGTCCTCTGGATCTTTTGCTTCATTTGATCGATATCAATAAATTCAATATTTTTGATATCCCCATCGTGGAGATCACAGCCCAGTATATGGACTATCTAAAAGCCATGGAATCCGCGGATCTGAACATCATGAGCGAATTTCTGGTCATGGCGGCTACGCTTCTGGAGATCAAGGCGAAAATGCTCCTGCCTGCCGAGGTGGACGAAGAAGGCGAGAAAATCGACCCAAGAGAAGAACTGGTGCAGAAGCTTCTGGAATATAAGATGTATAAATATATGTCCTATGAATTAAGGGACCGGCTGTCTGTGTCCGGCAGGACGCTTTATAAAAAGGCGACGATTCCGGAGGAAGTGGCAAAGTATGAAGAACCGGTGAACCTTGAGGAACTGGTGGGTGATCTGACCTTAAAACAGTTAAATGCGGTCTTTCAGTCCCTGATGCGCAGGCAGGTGGAAAAGATCGACCCCATCAGGAGCAAATTCGGGCAGATCGAACAGGAGGAAGCCAGCCTGGACGAGAAAATGGTCTTTGTAAGAGAATATGCAGAAAAGAATCATACCTTTCGCTTTTCCGCCCTTTTAGAGGGACAAAAAGGGCGGATACAGCTCGTGGTTACGTTTCTGGCCATTCTGGAACTTATGAAGACCGGGGAGCTTTCCGTGGTGCAGGAACGGCTTTTTGACGATATGTTAATCACATCGAATATATAACAGCGGAATTATAACAGGAGAACAGGTTTGGAATTAGAAAAGACAGAAGCGGTGATAGAGGCGGTGCTTTTTACCATGGGAGATGCCGTGAGCGTGGAGAAGCTGTCAGCCGCCATCGGACATGACAAGGAGACAACGCGCAGGCTTGTCCACCGGATGATGGACCGCTATAACAGCCGGACGGGCGGCATGGAGATCATCGAGCTGGAGGATGCGTTTCAGCTTGCCACCCGGCGGGAGTATTATGACGCATTAATCAAAGTAGCCAAACAGCCGAAGAAATATGTACTTACAGACGTGCAGCTGGAGGTGCTTTCCATTATTGCGTACAAGCAGCCGGTTACCAGGCAGGAAGTGGAGAAGATACGGGGCGTGAACTCCGATCACGCCCTGAACCGGCTGGTGGAGTACGGGCTGGTGGGAGAAGCCGGAAGGCTGGACGCTCCGGGGCGTCCGATCCTGTTCGGAACTACGGAGGAATTTTTGCGCAATTTCGGTGTCCGGTCCACAGAAGATCTGCCTTCCATCGGTCCGGAACTGGTGGAGGAGATGAAAAGCCAGGCCGAGGAAGAAGTGCAGTTAAAGCTGGACCTTCCGGGAATGTAAAAAAGTGTGTATTAGGACAGAAGGTTTCTGCATACATTGAACAGAGGACAACATGCAGGTGGCCTATGGCAGACAGAATAAAAAAATGTCTTGGAATTTTCCTTTGTGCGATGCTTTTTGGCACGACGGCATGCGCGAAAGGAGAACCACAAGAACTGTATGCGCTCTCGGCGGTACTGATGGACGCCGATACGGGGCGCATTCTTTATGAAAAAAACGGAAGCGAACAAAGACCCATGGCGAGTACCACGAAGATTATGACACTTCTGGTGACGCTGGAGAACGCGGATCTGGAAGGAACGGTGGAAGTATCGGACTATGCCGCCTCCATGCCGGATGTACAGCTGAATATACGTAAGGGGGAAAAATACCGGCTAAGAGATCTGTGCTATTCTCTTATGCTGGAATCCCACAACGATACGGCAGTGGCGATTGCGGAGCATGTGGGGGGGAGCGTGGAAGGTTTTGCTTCCATGATGAACCAGAAAGCCCGGGATTTAGGATGTACCCATACCTATTTTATTACGCCCAACGGGCTGGACGCTTCTGATGATAAAGGAATCCATTCTACCACGGCGGAAGATCTGGCCCGGATTATGCGCTGCTGTATGAAGAACGAAGATTTTCTTACGATTACCCGGGAGCCTTCCTGGACTTTTTCCGATCTGGATGAAACCCGCAGTTTCACCGTAAATAACAAAAACGCGTTTCTGAATATGATGGAGGGGGCGCTGACCGGCAAGACGGGATTTACCAACGGGGCGGGCTACTGCTATGTGGGCGCGCTGGAAAGAGGGGAGAAACGGCTGATTGCCGTGGTGCTGGCCTGCGGGTGGCCCAATCATAAGACCTGGAAATGGGCGGATACGATGAAACTTATGAACTATGGGCTGGACGACTTCCATATGCAGACTATAGGGGAAGATGCCGTTGACCTGGGGACGATCCAGGTATCGGACGGTCAGACTGCGTCCGTAGAAGCGGCCGCGGATGTAAAAAGCCGGCGGATGCTGTTACAGGACGGAGATACCTTCCGTATGGACATAAAAAAACCGGAGACGCTTACGGCTCCGGTGGAGGCAGGAGAAATCGTGGGAACTGTCCTGTATTATATGAACGATGAGATTATCGACCTTTTTCCGGTCTACGCACAAAACAGTTCCCCGTCGATCAATTTTGCCTGGTGTTTTGAGCAGGTGGTAAAAAGATGGATCACAGTTCTATGATATGCCGTTCGTAGGCATTAATGACCGTAGTGTCCTGATACTGATACTGCCGTTTAAAGCTGCGGCCGTAGGACATATGGACATGTCCGTGGACAAAATAGCGGGGCGCGTATTTGTCCAGCAGATAGCGGAAGCTCTTAAAGCCTTTATGGGGCAGATCCTCCCCGTCGCCTAACTGCCAGGCGGGAGAATGGGACGCCAGGATATCAAATCCTTTTTTGCGCCGGATCTGCCAGAAAAGTTTAAAGACCCGCCGCCGCATCTGCCGGTCCGTATACTGATGGGGACCGTCTTTGTAGCGCATGGAACCGCCCAGTCCCAGAATACGGACGCCTTTATATTCATAGACTTTTCCGTCGATGCAGACACACCCTTCCGGGGGTGTGTCTTTGTAACAGCTGTCGTGATTGCCGTGGACATACAGCACCGGTCCCTGGAAAAAGGTGGCAAGAAAAGACAGATAGTTGGGATTTAAGTCCCCGCAGGAGAGGATCAGGTCGATCCCTTCCAGCTTACTTTTGTCGAAATAGTCCCACAGCCAGGGGGATTCTTTATCTGCAAGCACCAGTATCTTCATTATTCTTTCTGCTCCTGGTAAGTTCCCACTCCCTGAAGCCTGACAATCTGTTTCGCTTCGTCGGTTAATGTCTGGTAGGCGGGGAAGGATCCGCATACATTGTCCGAAAGCCAGTCCATGGAGCCGATCAGGTATTCGGGCATGGTGGAGCCGGCAGGATTTTTAAGGGTGCCATCCTGGGCGCGGATCTCCATGGAGAAGGGATGGAACTGCCCCTGGCTGATCTCACGCTTGACAAGCTCTACCAGCTGCCAGGTAGCCGTCGGTACATGATTGGAGCAGATCAGGTCGATCATGCCCGAGGAAAGCCCCCAGAAATAGTTGATGGATTTATTCTTGTCAGAAGGAAGGCCTTTTTTCCAGGAACCGTTCAGTATGCTGCGCACGATGCGTTCATAAAATTTTCCCCAGTGCCAGACCGGCATGGCTACGTTTTTGTTGTTTCCTTCCCGTACATCATACAGCCCGAACTGCCGGGAGCCGTTGGAGGGGCTTAGAAGATCCTGACCGGACACATAGGCGATATGGCGGGCACTGAAGTACTCTTTATATCTGGAGTCTTTTACACTAGACCATTCCAGATAGACGGTGGCTTCCGGGTTTACCATGCGTACGCCCGAAGCGAACGCGTTGATGCTGGCGGTGGAGCCGTAAATGGGATAATCGGCCAGGTAGCCGATGGAATTTTCCGGGCTTAGTATGCCTGCCAGGATACCCGTCAGAAATTTTGCCTCATACATCCGGCCGTAATAGGTGCGCAGATGCCCCAGGGATGAGTTTAGCGAACAGTTCAGAATCCGGACGGAAGGGTATTTTAAAGCGGCTTTTACGCTGGCGCCTAAAAGCTTGGGGTTGGTGGTAAAGATTACGGTGTTGCCCTCCTCGATGGCTTTTAAAATAGCGCCGGTACCTTCGTCCATATTTTTACCTGCCACATAGGCGCAGGTGGAGACGCTGCCCGGAAACGCATCTTCCAGATAATGCCGTCCCAGTTCGTGGCTGTAGGTCCAGCTTGATTCTTCGGGCGCACGGTCGTGGATGAAAGCGATCTTAAGGGGCGAGGCAGAACGGGGAAGAATCCGGGTGGCAAGGGGCGCCTTTTCAGAAGACGCGTCGGGAGCCGTCACAAGTTCTACGCTGCGTTTGTCAGGACCCATTTCAAAATCCTTCCATATGGCGGATATTTCTTCTTTCAGTTCTTTGACAGACTTTTCCCCCATATCTTTATAACCGTAGATTTTCAGGTATGCAAGGAAAGCGTCCCCGGGCGTAATGGAAAATTTCTGACCGCCTTTCTCTTTATAGATATCTGTAAACTGATTATAGGCAGATCTGAAATTCATCTGTTCATCGTCGGACCAGGGCGTGTCGGCGTCTTTGCCCAGCAGGGACAGAAGTTTTGCAAAACTGCCTTCCTGGCTGAAATACAGATAATTGATGGAAGACATACGATAAAAGTCCAGAAACTCATAATAGATCCGGTTCTCGACCGAGTCGGTCTTCTGGGGGATCATTCGGGTTACATGGGCCTGTACACTGACGGCGTCCACATATTTTAAGACGCTGACTCTTTTGTTTCCTTCCACCACATAGAAGCGGTTCATAAATTCTACGGCAACGATGGGGTCCCGGATTCCTTCCTCGATATGGGCTTTATATAAAGACGACCATTTCTGGGCAAACTCGGAATCTTCGTCTAAAAGGGGCATGAAATTGCTGGCAAAGGCCTGCTTTCTGCCTGCTGTTTTTGTGCCGACAACGGCGTCTAAAGGTATTTCTGACAATCCCAGTTCCACTTCCGAGGCGATATCCGCGAAAGATACGATATCATCCAGAGCCTGCAGATAGGGATAGGTACCCTTTAACAGCTGGGTGCGGTACATTTTCTGCGCTTTTTTGTGCGCTTTTGCATATTCTGCTTTTGACATGGGCGATCTCCTTTTTTATGAAAATATCATAACACATTTCCCGGTTATTTCAAAAAAAATATAGCACGAAATTTTCTCCTTGTCACATTAAGTTTCTGTTCATTGTGTGGAAAAATGTCAGATGGGTGGACATATTTCTAAAAATGACTTGAAAAAATTGAGGCAAGTTGATAGAATTACAATCGGCATAACTATGTTTTGTCTTAGAATGATAGATGGAGGACTGAAAATGAGTAATACAGCACAAAGCTTGGCAAGGGGCAGAATCACAGCCTTACTTGACGAGAACAGTTTTGTTGAGATCGGCGCTGCGGTTACTGCGCGTGCGACAGATTTTAACATGGGCAGCGCAGATACGCCGTCGGACGGTGTAGTTACCGGATATGGCGTAATTGACGGCGGCCTTGTGTATGTGTACAGCCAGGACGCTTCCGTACTGGGAGGTTCCATGGGTGAGATGCATGCGAAAAAAATATCCAGGATCTATGATATGGCCATGAAGATGGGGGCTCCGATCGTCGGTCTGATTGACTGTGCCGGCCTGCGGCTTCAGGAGGCTTCCGATGCTTTGAACGCGTTCGGGGAACTGTATTTGAAACAGGCGCTCGCTTCCGGTGTTGTCCCGCAGATCACGGCTGTATTTGGCAGCTGCGGCGGCGGTATGGCGGTTGCGTCGGCCATGTCTGATTTCACCTTTATGGAAAGTGAAAAGGCGAGGCTGTTTGTCAATTCTCCCAACGCGCTGGAGGGCAACGAAATATCCAGATGCGATACGGCCACTGCCGCGTTCCAGAGCGAAGAAGCGGGAATCGTGGATGTGACTGCCGGCGAGTCGGAACTGATCGGCAGACTTCGGGAACTCATCTCCCTCCTGCCGTCCAATAATGAAGACGATCTGTCTTACATGGAGTGCGAAGATGATTTGAACAGAGTATGCGACGGGCTGGAAGTATCCGCAGGCGACCCGGCGATCGCCCTGTCCATGCTGTCTGACTCCGGTCTTTTCTTTGAGGTTAAAAAAGACTACGCCAAAGATATGGTGACCGGTTTTATCAGGCTGAACGGCACTACGGTGGGCGCGGTAGCCAACCGAACAGTCCTTTACGACGAAGAAGGGAATCAAGCGGAAGAATTTAAAGCGGAACTGTCCGCGAGGGGCTGCGAAAAAGCGGCAGGGTTTGTTAAATTCTGTGACGCGTTTAATATACCTGTACTTACTCTTACCAATGCCTCGGGCTTTAAAGCGTCCAAATGTACAGAGAAAAAGATCGCGAAAGCGGCCGCTTCGCTTACTTATGCGTTCGCCAGCGCTTCCGTGCCCAAAGTCAATGTGGTGACCGGCAAAGCTTACGGCAGCGCCTATGCCATTATGAACAGCAAAGGGCTCGGGGCGGACTTTGTCTACGCCTGGCCGGAAGCCCAGATCGGCATGATGGACGCGTCTCTGGCAGCCAAGATCATGTATGCGGACGCAGACGCGGCCGAATTAAAAGAAAAAGCGTCCGAGTATGCCAACCTTCAGAACAATATAGCTTCTGCAGCGAAGAGGGGCTATGTAGATACTGTGATCGACCCGCAGGATACAAGAAAATATGTGATCGGCGCGTTTGAGATGTTATATACCAAGAGAGAAGGCCGTCCGGATAAAAAGCATGGTACAGTATAAAGCGAGGTGGAGACTATGAGACAGAATTTAAAAAAGATCCTTGCAGCGCTGCTTCTTGCCGTATGCGTGCTGGGGCTTACCGCCTGCGGGAACACTGCCGCCGTCTCCCAGGCAGAGGCAGGGGCCTATGACGAACAGACCCTCCAGGCGGCTGCCAACGTCCTGATCAACAGCTGGGCGGGCATGCAGGAAGATGAGATCGCCTATTATGCGGGACTCGATACGAAAGATGCGGAGAGTGTGATTGCTTATTTCAGTCTTCCGTTTACGCCGGAAGCTTTTGTCACGGCTTTTGAAGGATACAGAAGCTCTGTAGAAGAACTGGGAGCTTATGTGTCCACGGACGGTTATGAGACTCCCCAGGTAGACGGAGACGAGATTACACTAGTGACAAACATAACGTATGAGAATCGAAAAGCGGACCTTACGCTTGTTTTTGACGAAGACGGACTGGTGCAGTCTGTTACGCTGGACCCGGAATATACCATAGCCGAGATCCTGCAGAAAGCATTGATGAATACGATCCTTGGTATGGGCACCGTGTTCGTGATGCTGATCTTTATCAGTCTGGTTATTTACTGCTTTAATTTTATTCCCAATATCCAGGCGGCATTAGGCAAAAAAGCCGAGTCCGAAAAGAAAGATGAGCCGGAAGAAGAAGTAACCGAGCCGAGGATTCCCAGGCGGCCGTTTAAAAAGATCAAACCGGCGTCCGGTCCCAGCGGGTTTATGGCTGACAAAGAGCTGGTAGCAGCCATCACGGCGGCGATCTGTGCGTATGAAGGCACATCTTCCGGTGGCTTTGTCGTGCGCTCAATCAGACGGGCGGACGCTTCAAAATGGAAAAAATATAATTAAAACAGCGGAAGCCCGTAGGGCGCCCAGATTGATTTATGGACGCGAAGCGGCCGGAAAGCAATCTATTACCCGGGCGCCAGAAGGGCTGTAGCGGAACTTTAAATAGGAGGAAATGTCGATGATAAAAAATTATACTATTACCGTAAATGGAACCGTATATGATGTAACTGTAGAGGAAGGCGGCGCAGGAAGCGCTCCTGCTGCGTCCGCGCCGAAGGCGGCTCCGAAGGCAGCGCCTGCTCCGGCAGCAGTGGCAGCGCCTGCGGCAGGAACCGCAGGCACAGTGAAAGTGACCGCTTCCGTACCCGGAAAAGTATTCAAGATTGAGGCAAGCGTGGGTCAGGCAGTTTCAGCCGGTGATCCCATCGTCATTCTGGAAGCCATGAAGATGGAGATTCCGGTGGTGGCTCCTCAGGACGGCACGGTCGCAAGCATCAATGTATCCGTCGGCGGCGCAGTTGAATCCGGTGATGTATTGGCTACCATGGACTAAGCAGACCTTTGGCTGATACATGAATAAACATTGGAGGTTACAACATGAGTTATATTGCTGATACATTAAGCAACCTCGTGCACCAGACAGCATTTTTTAATCTGACCTGGGGCAATTATATTATGATTGCCGTCGCATGTGTGTTTCTTTATCTGGCTATCGCAAAAGAATACGAACCGCTTCTTCTGGTTCCGATTTCTTTCGGTATGCTTTTGGTGAATATCTATCCGGATATTATGCTTAGTATAGAAAATTCTTCCAACGGCGTGGGAGGACTTCTGCATTATTTCTATCTGCTGGACGAGTGGGCGATCCTTCCGTCGCTGATTTTTATGGGCGTAGGCGCCATGACGGACTTCGGTCCGCTGATCGCGAACCCGAAGAGTTTTCTTCTGGGGGCGTCGGCTCAGTTCGGTATCTTTGCCGCTTATTTAGGCGCTATGGCGCTGGGATTCAGCGACAAGGCGGCTGCGGCGATCTCCATTATCGGAGGCGCGGACGGCCCGACTTCCATCTTCCTTGCAGGTAAACTGCAGCAGACGGCAATCATGGGACCGATTGCGGTGGCGGCATATTCCTATATGTCCCTGGTGCCCATTATCCAGCCGCCGATCATGAAGCTTTTGACTACGGAAAAAGAGAGAAAGATTAAGATGGAACAGCTTCGTCCCGTATCAAAACTGGAGAAGATCCTGTTCCCGATCATTGTTACGATCATTGTATCTTTGATCCTTCCCACTACGGCGCCTCTGATCGGTATGCTGATGCTGGGTAATCTGTTCCGTGAAAGCGGCGTGGTGCGCCAGTTGACAGAGACCGCATCCAATGCGCTGATGTATATCGTTGTTATCCTTCTGGGTACTTCCGTAGGCGCGACCACCAGCGCGGAAGCATTCCTGAACTGGGATACGATCAAGATCGTAATCCTTGGCCTGATCGCTTTTGCCTTTGGTACCGCCGCAGGCGTTCTGTTTGGTAAATTGATGTGCAAGGTCACCGGAGGAAAAGTAAATCCGCTCATCGGATCAGCAGGCGTGTCTGCCGTGCCGATGGCAGCCCGCGTATCCCAGAAAGTTGGCGCCGAGGCAGATCCGACCAACTTCCTTCTGATGCATGCTATGGGCCCGAACGTGGCAGGCGTAATCGGTACCGCAGTGGCAGCCGGTACGTTTATGGCTATATTCGGCGTAATGTAAGGACAATAGACAGGAGGTATAATGATGAATAAAAAGCCGATTAAAATAACAGAAACCATTCTTCGTGACGCGCATCAGTCTCTGATCGCCACCCGTATGTCCACTGAGCAGATGCTCCCCATCGTGGAGAAGCTGGACCAGGTGGGATATCATTCTTTAGAGTGCTGGGGAGGCGCTACCTTTGACGCTTCCCTGCGTTTCCTGAAAGAAGATCCCTGGGAAAGGCTTCGCAAAATCAGGGAGAGAGCAAAAAACACAAAGCTTCAGATGCTTTTCCGCGGACAGAATATCCTGGGATACCGTCCTTACGGAGATGATGTGGTAGAATATTTCGTACAGAAATCCATTGCCAACGGAATTGATATCATCCGTATCTTTGACTGTTTAAACGACCTGCGCAACCTTCAGACCGCGGTCAAAGCGTCCAACAAAGAAGGGGGCCACGCGCAGATCGCCCTTTCCTATACGCTGGGCGACGCTTATACGCTGGAATACTGGACGGATATGGCAAAACAGATCGAGGAGATGGGAGCAGATTCCATCTGTATCAAGGACATGGCAGGACTTCTGCTTCCGTACGCGGCGACAGAGCTGATTACAGCCCTGAAAGAGAAAGTAAAGATCCCGATCCAGCTTCATACCCACTATACGTCAGGTGTGGCTTCCATGACCTATCTGAAAGCGGTAGAGGCAGGCGTGGATGTGATTGACTGTGCCATGTCGCCTTTCGCCCTGGGTACTTCCCAGCCGGCAACGGAAGTGATGGTGGAGACCTTTAAAGGAACGCCGTATGATACAGGATTTGACCAGAATCTGCTGGCCCAGATCGCGGATTATTTCCGTCCGATCCGGGACGAGGCGCTGGACAGCGGCCTTCTGAACCCGAAGAACCTGGGCGTAAATATCAAGACGCTTCTGTATCAGGTGCCGGGCGGCATGCTCTCCAACCTGACTTCCCAGTTAAAAGAGCAGCATGCGGAAGACAAATTCTACGAAGTGCTTGAGGAAGTGCCAAGGGTGCGTAAAGACCTGGGCGAATGCCCGCTGGTTACGCCGTCTTCCCAGATCGTCGGAACACAGGCCGTGTTCAACGTAATCATGGGTGAACGGTACAAGATGGTTACAAAAGAGACGAAAGCCGTCCTGTCCGGCCGCTACGGCAAGACAGTCAAACCTTTTGATCCGGAAGTGCAGAAAAAATGTATCGGTGATGAAGAGATCATCACCTGCCGTCCCGCCGATCTGGTAGGAAACGAGCTGGATAAGCTGGAAGGAGAAATGGCGCAGTACAAAGAGCAGGACGAGGACGTGCTGTCCTACGCGCTGTTCCCTCAGGTGGCCATGGACTTCTTCAAATACAGAGAAGCGCAGAAGACGAAAGTGGATGCAGGCGTGGCGGATACGGCGAACGGGGCTTATCCGGTATAAACAAGTAAACAGGTATAATAAAAAGACTCCCAAAGCGTACGGGGGTCTTTTTATTAATAAATTTACTGCTTATTCCACTTTGATAAAAAATTCTTCAAAGATTCCTACGGTAACATCTTCACCGAACAAATATTGGTCCATCGTTTCTTTTTCAAATCTGTACACCAGGATCTGTTCTTTTTCCGGATCTACTATCCAGTATTCTCTGACTTCTGCCGTCCGGTATTTAAACAGTTTCTTATAATAATCCATCTGTTTGCTGCCAGGTGATACAATTTCAATGATCCAGTCAGGAGCGCCATTGCATCCACCTTTACCCCTCCTTGCCAGTTTCTATTATAGGCGGTATTTATAGAGTTTACAGTCGTTTTCAGCTTCTTAAATAGTTTCATTATATCGCGGTTCCTTTTTATTATGGATTGTACAGAATCATATGCAGGACCGTTATCTCGCTGCCGGTATTTTGGTAGGAGTGGACCATGTCCCCTTTGAACCGGATGCTTTCTCCCTTCGCGACAGTGAAAACTTTATCTTCTGTTTTTATTTCAAGGATTCCTTCGAAAACGGTGATAAATTCGGTCGTTCCCTGCAGGTGAGGTTCTGACTGCAGATAGCTTCCCGGTTCCAGTTCCAGATAATATACCGCGAATCTTCGGTTTTCATTATCCGGAAAGATGGAATAATTCCTGAATCGGCCATTGTCTTCCAAAAGCGGCTGCAAATCGGTAAGCTTTACCATCTCATAGGAAGCCTTGGGACGGACGGTCAGCGCGTCAAAAGGCACTTTCATGCCGTTGGACAGTTTCCATAGTGTGGAAATGGTGGGATTTCCGTCCCCTCTTTCGATCTGCGCCAGCATACTTTTGCTGACGCCGCTTAATCTGGCCAGTTCTTCCATGCTTAGTTTGCGTTCTTCCCGTAAGCGCCGGATATTTTTCGCGACGATTGTGTTCATCGTATCCAAAAAAATGATCCCTCCCTATTGACAATATAATGCACATATTATATTATTATATCGCACAGAATACAATATAACATACTTTTTAGTATATTATATAATTATTTGTTCTGATTGTAAAGAGAAGGAGTGATGTTTTATGTTTCGTGTATCTGATTTTTTGATTTATTGTTTTATTACGGCCTATACGCCCGGACCGAATAATCTGCTTTCCATGAGTTATGCCGCCAAATTGGGATTTCGGCGCAGCGTTCGTTTTAATTTCGGCGTTACCGCGGGTTTTCTGGCAGTCATGAGTATGTGCATGATCTTCAGTTCCACGCTGTATGCGGTTCTTCCGAAAGTCAGGATTATCATGCAGGTATTAGGAACAGTTTATTTGCTCTATCTTGCATGGAAGGTTTTGAAAAGTACAGGGGATATGGAAGTGGAGAACAAAAATGAAGCCAGTTTCCTGTCCGGGATGCTCTTACAGTTTATGAACCCGAAGATTTATATTTATGCGATTACTACCATGTCCTTATACATACTGCCGGTATATCATTCCGTGTGGGCACTGGCCGGATTTACCTTGCTTTTGACGGTCATCGGCGCGTCGGGCACCTATGCATGGGCGCTGTTTGGTTTGGCGTTCTGCAGATTTTTTGCAAAACATACCCGGGCGGTGAATCTGGCAATGGCGTTACTGCTGTTGTATTGTGCGGTGTCTTTATTTTAGCAGGAACTTGACATTTACTATCCGAATGACTGAACGGAGTTAAAATTATAGGGCGGCCAGATACCGCCGCCCAGCATACGTTTTACATTGGCCGATGCCATTCGCCATGATTTGTTTTTCCAGGTGGCAGCCTTACCTGCCAATCTGCCGCAGTACTAGATTCCATACCTCTTCCTCACATTGTTGATTGCGCTTTCTCCATCCACGGTCCGGTCGGCTTTCACATCCTCCAGGCCATCCATAATCGTCCTTGCCTCGTATACTTTCTGCATGGTCCGTTCATAACCAGGACCGGGATTTGTTTTAATTTCTGATTGTCATGCGTAATAAAAAATGTAATAATAGTGTAAAGAAAAATACAGATCTTCCAATGCGTTCAGCCAGGGGCTGACAGTTGCGATGGGAACGCTGCTTGCCAATGCCCCGATGATAGAGAGCTACAGGCAACAGTGACTGATGCAATACAGAGATGGGGACACCGTTGAAAATCCCCTGACGTAATAGTATAATATAAACAGGCAAGAAAGGAAACAATATAGTATGGCAAAAAAGAAACGGAACCTGAAGCCGGATATTATATTGAAGAACTACTGGGGGGACAATGGGCATTTCGCTGACCTTTTCAATGCAGTCCTGTTCGGGGGCGGGCAGGTGATACAGCCGGACGAGCTGGTGGACCTGGATGCGGAAAGCTCAACCATACTGGAGCATAGGAAGTATGCAGAGGGAATCGCAGCATCAAGGGACAACATAAAAGTCAGGAAAAAGTTTACTGCATATGGGATAGAACTGGTGATGCTGGGGAATGAGTCACAGGAGCATGTAGATTATGCGATGCCGGTGCGTGTGATGGGTTATGACTACAGCGCCTATAAAAAGCAATATGACAGTAATGCTACAAAGTATAAAAACGCGGACGGTATGGAAGAGGATGAATATCTGTCCAGGATGAAGCGCACAGACAGATTCATGCCTGTTATCACAGTGACTGTGTACTATGGGAGGAAGCCATGGGACGGGGCAACGAGCCTGTACGGAATGCTGGATATTCCAGAGGAGTTAAGAAAGTATGTGAACGACTACAGAATGTTGCTGGTGGAGGCCAGGAAGAACGATTTGATGCTGTACAATATAAATAATGTGGATCTCTTTAACCTTCTGGAGATTCTGTTGGACGGCAGCCGTACCGCGGGGGAGATCCGGAACAGAGCAATAGGATACACAAAAGAGCGCCGCGTGGACAGATCCGTTATCATGACGGCTGCAGGAGCGGTAGATAATAAGATTGACTACAATGCGTTGGAACAGAAAGGAGATATAGATATGCATACTGTATTTGAGGAAACCAGGATAGAGGGCAGGGTGGAAGGAAGAATGGAGGGAAGAGCAGAAGAGATTATCGAGACTGGCTACGAATTTGGACTGTCTGATGACGACATCCTGGCGAGACTGCAGAGGAAGCTGGACATATCTATGGAGATGGCACGAATATACCTGAGTAGATTTGGGAAACAGACTGTATAGTCAACATAAAAAGATACGCCTTTTGTTCGGAGAACATGTTACGGGACAGATATTTTTGGATAGGACAGAGGAAAAGATGCATTAAAATACGAAAGAGAGTCGGAACATGAAGGAAAAAACGATGAAGTTTCCTGTTCATTTGTTTTGCAGTTTAATGCTGTTGGGTTTCATTCCGTTTATCTATACACTTGTCAGGACAAACTTAATTGTGAACAACACATTAACAGAAGGTTTGGGCATTGCGGGACATATCGAATGGTTTGACTTGATTAATGAGACGATACAGGCATTTTTGATTGTACCGTTGTTTGCACTATTCAATCAGTGTGCCCAGGATAAGGGGGAATTTAAGGAGCGGATTTTCCAGTCATTTTTGATTGCCAACATAATCTATATACTGTTTTCTGTTATCGTTTTGATATACTGCAACCATCTTGTATCGACAATGGCTTTAGATTATGTTTATGAGGTGACAGGGTATCTACGATTAGAAACAATCGGATTTATAATCGCGAATATTGTTGGTTTTGTAAATGTGTTGTTTGTTGTTCTTGAGAAACCATTATACATATATGCGATGATTGTTTTAAAAACCATATGCACGATGATCGGCGATTTATATCTGATCCCAAAGTTTGGGGTAAACGGCGTTGCCTATTCCAACATAATAGTGAGTCTGATATGTGTTGTATTATGTTTTTTTGTCATATACAAAGAAAAATTAATTGCCGTTTCTTTTAGATTTGATCCATCGTTTTTAAAGGATTATTTGTTTATCGGTTTATTCAGCGGGTCTCAAATATTGTTGGACAACCTTATTTATTTTGCCATAGTATGCAAAATGGTAAATGCAGTAGCAGAACAGGGAAATTACTGGACTGCAAATAATATTATATGGGGATTGATGCTTGTGCCCATATCAGCATTGGCAGAAATTATTAAAAAAGATTGCAGGGACAAATGGAATGCGTCCAAAATGAAATCTTATAATACTGTCATGATCATAACCTTTTTTGCGTGGTTGTGTTTTATTCCAATGTTAAATCCGTTTTTGAAAAATATTATGGGTATTGATAACTTTGAGACAATTAAACATATACTGGTAATTTTGATACCATTTTATTTTGCATACAGCTATACGGTTTTATTTGACAATATTTTGATTGGCTATGGCAAAACACAGTATTGTTTTGCCATATCGGTAGTTGTAAACCTGATCTATTATCCGGTTGTGTACGGCCTGGTGTTAAAAGGTGTATTTATACCGGATATAACTTTCATTTGTATGATGTTTGGATTTGGCATAGTAACGCATTTGGGATGTAGTATTATATGTTTTGTTATATATAAAAACATGAGTTTAAAAAAGGTTCAAAATCATTGAAATTTTATAATACCGGTGATGAATTGGACAGGAAAAGCCTTCGCTTGACATCCCGATTTGATGTCATTATAATAAAATTACGGAAAATTGAAATAATATGAAAAATCCGAAATAAGGAGAAGGAAATGAAACCGATTAAGCGGGATTTATATTTGAACCGGCTGATTGAACGGCGGGAAAATGGTCTGATTAAAGTGGTTACCGGCATTAGAAGATGTGGAGAATATCATTTACAACGAGCTGTTGATCAGAGGATTTAATGTGGATGTGGGCGTTGTAGAGCATTCTGAACGTGATGTGAATGGTAAGGCTGTACGCAAGAGGCTGGAGGTTGACTTTGTTTGCAACCGTGGAAGTCAGAGATATTATATCCAGTCTGCATTTTCGATTCCGGACAGAAGCAAAATGCAGCAGGAACAAAAATCACTGGTGCATATTGGCGATTCTTTCAAGAAAATCATTGTGGTTAAGGACAGGATCAAATTATGGCGAAATGAGGAAGAAATTGTGGGAATATAATGATTTGGGCAATTTTGATTAAGACATACCGGCAGCAGGGTGCTATAATGCCTGAAAAAGCAGTAAGGAGCAGCCGTATATGAAAGACAGGTCAATTACAAAAAGGATACTTCTGTACATTGAGGATAATCTGGAGCGTGAGTTGTCCCTGGAAAAAGTCGCGGAGGAGTTTGGATATTCAAAATTTTATACAGCGAGAATATTTAAAGACCATACAGGTATGACACTTTATAAATATATCCAGGGCAGACGTTTAAACGAGGCGGCCAGAAAACTGGCAAAGACGAATCAGCCCATTGTTGAGATTGCATTGGAAGCAGGCTATGGCTCACAGCAGGCGTTTACCCAGGCTTTCAGGAGAATGTATTCCCGCGCGCCCCAGGAATACAGACAGGCAGGCATATATATTCCGAAACAAGACAGGATTTACATGGCGCACTCACCTGGCCTGACAGAAAGCAGGATGGCGGCATGAGTTTTATACCTTATGTGGTGGAGCAGACAGGCAGGGGAGAGAGAAGCTATGATATCTATTCCAGGCTGCTTTCAGACAGGATCTTGTTTTTGGGCGAAGAAGTCAGCGACCATTGTGCGGGCCTGATCATTGCGCAGCTGCTTTTTCTTGAATCCCAGGACCCGGGGAAAGATATTCAGTTTTATATTAACAGTCCGGGCGGTTCCGTGTCGGCGGGACTGGCGATTTACGACACCATGCAGTATATTAAATGCGATGTTTCTACCATATGTCTGGGATTGGCCGCGAGCTTCGGAGCGTTTTTGCTTGCGGGAGGCGCGAAGGGAAAGCGCATGGCATTACCGAACGCGGAGATTATGATCCACCAGCCTGCGGTGCATGGAAACGGCATCCAGGGACAGGCGACAGATATCAGGATTCTGTCCGACCATATCCAGCACAGCAAACAAAGGCTGAATCAGATATTGGCGGAAAATACTGGAAGGACAGTCAGGGAAATAGAAGAGGCCACAGAGCGGGATCACTATCTGTCCGCTGAGGAAGCGTTAGAGTTTGGACTGATCGATCAGATTGTTGTCCAGAGGTAACAGGAGCAGGCTGGAATAATGGGTTTGTCGTGAGCTTTGGTGGATTATCCTTGAATACTGTCAAAAGATATGATATATTATATGCATAAGGAAAGCAACCGCCCACAAAGTGGTTAGCCTCCGATCAGCAATTAAGCCTACCTTCTACGGCCAAGTAACAAGGTAGGCTTATTTATTTTCGCTTATTTTTCCTATCTATGTAGGTAAGCAATGCAATGAGGAACGATCCACCTAAAAATAACAGGCATAAAACTTCGTATGTACTCATATACACCACCTCCCTTCCGTTGTATGGTTAGGGAGGCTACCACCTTGCAACACGGTTGTTTCCTTACGTTTATTATAGCATAGCTGACAGTATTCTACAATATTCCATTTGAAACAACAGTTCTGAAAGGCAAATACTATTATAGTTTATCCAGGAACCTTAAATCTCCCGATTTTGAGTTTCCATGAAAAATGGGAAAAATTTGTTTCATTATCAGCGGCTCTGCTGTATAATGAAGTTCATATATAGAAAAAGATTTACTTCGGAGGCAGGGCAATGATCTGTAAAATAAGGAAATGGAAACTGACAGATGCGGCAGATTTGGCGGCAGCTCTTTCTAATAAAAAGGTACAGGACAATCTCAGGGATGGATTGCCGTATCCTTATAAGGAACAGGACGGAACAGATTATATTTCTGCCATGCTGTCCGCGGATGAAAATGAAACTTTTGCTTTTGCGGTCACAGCAGACAATAAAGCGGTAGGCAGTATAGGGATTTTTCGTCAGGAAAATATACACAGACAGACCGCTGAGCTGGGGTATTATTTAGCCGAAGCATACTGGGGTAAAGGAATCATGACAGAAGCCGTCAGACAGGCTTGTGCGTCTGTTTTTGAAAACAGCGATATTATTCGTATTTACGCCGAGCCGTTTGCGTATAATACGGCGTCCTGCCGTGTGCTTGAAAAAGTGGGATTTCAATATGAAGGTACATTGAAAAATAATGCTGTAAAAAACGGCAGGGTTCTTGATATGAAGATGTATGCATTATTAAAAGAAGAAAGATTGGTGCCGGTGGAAAACGGAGTTTTGCAGGAGAATGAAAATGAGTGAGATTCATCGGATTAAATGCGGAAATGGGAATTGTTATATTGTTGAAAACGGAACAAGCGGCATATTAGTGGATACAGGGAAAAAAGAGTTTGTTGACAAAGTAATTGAAGCATGCAGATTTTATAATGTTCAATTCATTGTCCTGACGCATGGGCATTTTGACCACACGGATAATGTGGCTCAGATATCGGATACGCTGGGTATCCCCATAGGTATGAATGAAAAAGACTGTAATTTGATTCAGACAAATACAAATCAGTTCCTTTTCGCGACCAGTCTTTTGGGCAAAGTGGTTCTGGCGGCGTCTCTTAGAGAATTTGCGGTTCGCACTATGCCGGAATTTAAACCGGATGTGCTGCTGCATGATGGAGACAGCTTATCGGATTATGGAATTGACGCGCGGATCATTGCTTTGCCGGGGCATACGGATGGTTCCATCGGTGTTGATGTGGATCATAAACATTTGATCGTGGGCGATGCATTGATGAATATGTTTTATCCCACGGTTTCGATGTTGTTTCACAATAAGGAAGAGATGCTAAGGAGTGCGGGAAAAATCAGCAGTATCGGCAACAGAATCATTTATTTTGGACACGGTAAGCCGGTGCCTAACAGGCAATGGGCATAAAAGGAAGAGCGGATAGGAGAGCTGGAGATGAAGCGGTGTGCATGGTGTCTGTGTAATGAAAAGATGATAAAATATCATGATGAGGAATGGGGTGTCCCTCTGCATGATGACAGGAAGCAGTTTGAATTTCTGATGATGGAAGCCATGCAGTGCGGTTTGAACTGGAATATGATGATACAGAAAAGGGAGATATTCCGGGCGTGCTTTGACGAGTTTGATTATCAGAAGGTGGCGGCTTATACGGAAGCGGATATCCGGAGGATTATGGAGACGGAAGGGATGATAAAGTCGCGAAGGAAGATAGAGGCAGTCATCCATAATGCGGGGTGCTTCCTGAAAGTGCGGGAAGAATTTGGCACCTTCAGCGACTACTTATGGAAATTTACAAAAGGAAAGATGATTTTGTATATGGGGCATCAGAAGGGCAGACTTCCGGCAAGGAACGGACTTTCTGACGCGGTAAGCAGGGATCTGAAAAAGAGAGGGTTTAAATACCTTGGTTCTGTTACGGTATATTCCCATTTGCAAGCTTGCGGCATGATCAACGATCATGGGGAAGAATGTTTTCGATATCAGGAGGTTATGGAAGGGAGCCAGGCAGTCCGTAAGAGGAGGGATAAAGAGGGTTAAGGAAAGATGGAAGTTCAATGGATAACAGGAGGAGATCATAAATGACTGACTACGAAAAAGCCGTCGCTTTATGGCAGCAAAAACAGATAGCAACAGACGCAGATCTGGCGGAGGCATTGAATGGTCACAGCATTATGTTCGCGTATCATTCGGGGAGAATAGAGAATGACAGGATCACATACCATGATACAAGGGAAATATTTGAACATGATGGGGTGACGTCTTATACAGGGGATTTACGGACACTGTTTGAAATCCGAAATGCAAAAGAAGCATATGAGTTCTTTCTGAATGCCTTTAAGGAACGGCATCCTTTTGATGAAGCATTCATAAAAGAAATGCAGAAACTTTTGACACAAAATACGTATGATACGCGCAGGTGGCAGTTGGGGGAACGTCCCGGAGAATATAAACATCATGATTATGTAACCGGAAGAGAAGAAACAGGAGCGTCGCCGGAAGATGTGGCGGAAGAAATGGCAGAACTTCTGGAAGAACTTGAGGATGTGGAAGATAAAAATGCATTGACAGCCGGGTCATATTTCCATGCGAAATTTGAGAATATTCATCCTTTTGCCGACGGTAACGGCCGTGTGGGCCGGCTGGCGATGAATTATCTGCTGGTTCTGCACAACCATCCGCCGGTCATCATCCATGAAGAGGACAGAAAATGTTATTATGAAGCGCTGGAAGCCTGGGATTCTGTGCAAGAACTGGAGCCGCTGCGCATTTTCTTAAAAGAACAGACGGTAAAAACATGGAGAAAACGTATCATGCGCCTGTCTTGGCCGGGATAATTCATAGGGCATAAATCTGATGGAAGGAACAGAATGTGTTCCGGGCGTGAGCAGTTATTTACATTAAAACTTCTGGTCGCAGACAAAGAATATGAAAAAGCGGAAAAGTATGCCAGAAAAGGGGTGGAGTGCTCGGCTGTATACAGGGGTAAATACAGCATAGATTTTTTGCATAGTAAACAGGAACTCGAAGAGATCCTGCTTTTGCAGGGAAAGACAGAAGAAGCTTAGAAGATACGGGAGGAGCTTGAGACAGAGACGCAGGATTTTTATATGTATGCAAGATAGTATACCAAAACAGTATAAAATGTTAAAGTTTACTTTGTTGCCGCATCCGGCAGACAGTGTTTAATTTCATAATAGGGGATATTGAACAGTTCAGATAAGAACGGTCCTGTCTCCAGAACCGTTTTTATATTATACAGGTATGCCGTGTGTCGGGAAGATGATGCCATGAGAAAGCTTGCATATACGTTTAAAACAGATACATTGTTCAAAATGCTGTTTGTGCAGTATCCGGAACTTTTGAAAAAACTGGTTGCAGATCTGCTGGGAATATCACTTCAAAGCATCGGGCAGTTTGTGATACGTAACCCGGAGATGCCTCCGGAGAACCTGGGCGACAAATTCTGCAGGCTGGATATCAATATGACCGTGAACGGGCAGCGTGTAGATCTGGAAGTACAGGTCTGCAATGAGGGGGATTATCCGGAGAGGGTCATGTACTACTGGGCAAGGGAGTTTTCATCAGCGCTGCTTACAGGGCAGAGTTATTCTGACTTGCCGCGCACGATTGTGATCAGTATTATAGATTTCATACTGTTTGATTGTAAGGAATATGATTCATTTTTCCAGCCGTTGGAAGTCAGACGTCACACACTGCTGTCGGATAAGATGGGATTCCATTTTTTCGAGCTTCCCAAACTGCCGGATGATGTGGATGAGAATGATATGTTACTGCTGTGGCTTTCGCTGTTCAAGGCGGAAACGGAAGAGGAATTAGAGAAGATTAAAGAGATGGAGGTGCCGGTTATGAGTCAGGCGATTAATGCTTATTATACGATTACTGCTTCGTCAGAATTCCGTGAGAAGGAAAGGCTCCGTGCGAAAGCAAGACATGACGAGGCACAGGCGTTGTATAATGCCAGGAAGGAAAGAGATATTGAAATAGCAAAAAAACTTCTCAAACGAAACAGGCCAGTTGATGAAATTGTAGAAGATACCGAATTGACTTATGAGGAAGTTGAAGATTTGCGTATAAACATTTGCCTGAGTAAATTTGGGAAACAGAATGTATAGAAGACGGGGGGAATCTGCTGGCTGGGAAATAATGTAAAATGTTAAAGTTTACTTTGTTACCGCGTTTTGCAAACAATGTTAATTTTATAATAGGAGATATTGAACAGTTCAGGGTGAGGACGGCCCTGTTTCCGGGATCGTTTTTATGTACTGCACGGTAGCGTCCTGTGTCGGATGTAAAGAGGGGAGCGATATCGTAAGATGAAACAAAATAAAAATATGGATACGGAGGGATACACATGTTTAGAAAGGAACTAAGAAGACTGATGGCCGCGCTGCTTTGCGGAGCGCTTATATGTACCAGCGCTGGCATGGAGCAGACGGTCTATGCGGCGTCTGCCGATGGGGAGGATATAATCGGGGAAGCCGAAAGAGAACCTGCGGAGGAAACCGTTCAACCTGTACAGGAAGAATCGGACTTACAGGAGGAAACGGATACTCCGTCTGCAGGTTTGGAGAATGAGCCTGTGGCTGCAGATTCGGAAAACGAACCTGTGTCTGCGGATTTGGAAAATGAATCTGCAGACGAGAAATGGGATACTAACGGAAAATGCGGCGAAACTGTCCGGTATGAGATAGACTTGTCAACAGGCGTCATCCATATATCCGGTGAAGGGGAGATGGAAAATTATACCGATTCCGAGGGAAGCCAGATCGCTTCTGACGGAAGCGGAAGCCTGATCCCTTCGGAAGAGATTCACCTGCCGCCCTGGTATGGGTTCAGGGACAAAATTAAAACAGTTGTCACGGATGACAGCGTGATAAAGATCGGAGACTGGGCTTTTGCAGATTGTGTAAATCTGGAATCTGTAGATATCCGTTGTCATAGAGGGCAAAATGAATGGGACTGTATAGGAGTACATAGCATTGGTCGCGGCGCTTTTTACGGATGTACCTCTCTGGAATATATCGCTTTGCCAATGTCTGTAGAAGAAGTAGGGTGGTATGCATTTATAAACAGCGGGCTTAAGGTAACTGAAATATTTAATGACCGTTGTGATCTTCGTGGTTTTTCTCCTTTTCCAAAAGATTCAGTTGTGTATTATCAGCCAAACGGAAGCATTGAATTTGACTTAATATGGTCGTACATCTATGATGAACAGATTTATATCCCTTATACATCTGGGTATACGATAAATGAAACTTACCTGAATTACCCAAATTACCGGATGGAATGGGATTCATTCGATGTGGACCGCACTGGGATTTTTTACATCGAAAAAAATTCGGACTGGGCGCCAAATGAAATGCCGGATTTTAGCGCTTCTGCCGAGGAGGGCAATCTTCCGCCCTGGCACGGATTTCGGCACAGGATCAGGGCAGTTGTGGTGTCCGAACAGGAGAATATAGGAAGCTGGGCTTTTAATAATTGCGCAAACTTAAGTACCGTCCAGATAAACAGTACAGTAGAAAAAATAGGCATAGGCGCTTTTTATGGCTGCCAGAATCTGGAAAGCGTCACTGCCCCTGAAAGTGTAGAAGCAATCGGGGAACGTGCTTTTGCAGGCAGCGGACTGTCATCTGTCGGGATTTTTAACCGGGACTGTGAGATCTTTGACGCGGATTCTACTTTTCCTCAGGAAGCAGTCATCTATGGCTATGAAGGCTCTACGGCGCAGGCGTACGCGGCCCGCTACAACCGGGAATTCAAAGACATTTCATCCGGTTATTTTGCGGGCTTATCCGGAGCATGCAAGGATGTACAGTATGAACTGAATCTGGCCACGGGCGTTCTTCGAATCTTTGGGCAGGGAGAGATGGAGGATTATGATAAAGACAGCGGATATCTTCCGCCCTGGTATGGTTTTCGGAAAATGATCCAGACGGTCGTGATAGATGAGGGAGTAACGACGGCGGGCGCCTGGGCTTTTGCGGATTGTGAAGAACTTGCGCAGATAGAAATCCATAAGGATGTGGCAGTTATAAAGACAGGCGCGTTTTCTGGATGCAACTGCTTAAACCATGTGGTCATTCCTGAAAATGTTACCTGTATAGAAGAAAAGGCTTTTGTAGACTGCTGGCTTGCGTTAGCCGAGATCTTTTGCGCGGACTGCGAGTTTTGCTATGCGGATACATTTCCTGAAGGAATGCTCATCTGCTATGAGCCTGGCGGACAGACGGAAGCAAGTCTGGCCGGTATTTCAGAAGATCTTCTCTTTCCTTTTTCAGGCGAATGGTATCAGATGGAGTGGGACCATGCATCCTCTGTAAATCCTTCCGGAACGCTCCATATTCGAAATACAGCTGAAAGCAGCATAGATAAAATGCCGGATTATCCCTACGTTTCATTCGACAGTTATACGAAAAGACCCTGGGAATTTTTCCGGGCCAGGATCAACGCCGTTACAATAGAGGGTATCACAAATGTAGGAGAACGAGCTTTTGCTGACTGCGAGAATCTGGTTTCCGCAAACATGGACGATACAATAGAAATAATAGGGGCAAGTGCTTTTAGCGGTTGTATTGGGCTGGAAAGTATTCACCTTTCAAAAAGTACGGAAGAAATAGGAGGCAGCGCTTTTGACGGCTGCGGCGGTTTAAAGGAACTTGCTATTCCGGGCAGTGTGAAAAACATAGGCAGCTATGCTTTCAGAGGCTGTAAAAGCCTGGAAAAGGCAGCGTTTTCCCAAAATATGACATCCGTAGAAGAAGGCACATTTAGCGGCTGTGTCAGCCTGTCGGAGGTTACGCTTCCAAACAGTATAATATCTATAGGAAAATCTGCTTTCAGTGGTTGCGGTGGTTTAAAGGAAATCATTATTCCCGACAGTGTGAAAAGCATAGGCAGCTATGCTTTCAGTGACTGTAAAAGTCTGGAAAAAACGGCGCTTCCGGAAAATATGAAAGTTATAGAGGACGGTACGTTTAGCGGCTGTACCGGCTTATCGGAGGTTATGCTCCCTGATGGCATAGGATCTATAGGGCAAAAAGCTTTTTACGGCTGCAGTAATCTAAAGGAAGTTATGATTCCTGGCAGCGTGAAAGAAATAGGCGATGAAGCATTCAGAGACTGTAAAAGCTTGCCGGAAATAACAGTTCCCGGCAGTGTGTCCACGATAGGCTGTGCTGCATTTCTCAATTGTGGCAGCTTGGAAAAGGCAACACTTATGAGTGGAGTGTCACATATACAAGGCTCTGCTTTTGCCGGTTGTGCCGGTTTGAAGGAAGTCACTCTTCCAGACAGTATACAAAAGATAGGCGGCAGTGCATTTTCCGGATGCAGCAGCCTGATTGAAGTGATCATTCCGGATGGCGTAGTGAATATATACGCTGAGACTTTTTATGAATGCACAAGTTTAAAAAGTATAACCATTCCCAACAGCGTAACGCAAATTGGTTCAAACGCTTTTTATCAATGTGCCAGTTTAAAAAACATGACAATTCCGGACAGTATAACAGATATTGGTGAGTATGCCTTTTATGGCTGCAAGAGTTTTACGGGGGAAATTGTAATTCCGGACGGTGTAACAGTTATAAAGAGAGGAGCCTTTGGGGGTTGCGGCAGTTTGAGTGTAATCGCTCCAGAGAATGTGGTAAAAATAGAAGACTATGCTTTCTCCGGACGCGGCGAGGGTGGCAGCGGCTGGTTTAAAATAAAAATTTTAAATCCTGCATGCGAGATCCCCTACTCTCGAGATGTTTTTCCGCAGGGCATACGTGAAGATTATGCCTTGATTTATGGGTACAAAGGATCCACGGCAGAAACCCATACGAGCAAGGCATGGGCCAAGTTCATCCCCCTTGACGACCATCAGCCTGAAAAGCTGTCCGGCCTGACCGCAACTGGCGGCCCGGAGAAAATCGTGCTTTCCTGGGCAGCGTCCAAAGAATACGGCTTGACGCAGTATCGTATTTACAGGCGTGAAGAAAGCGAAGAAACATATACGCTGCTTAAAGAGATCGATAAAGATACGCTGACTTATACGGATACGGATGTAAAGCCGGGCGTGACGTACTCCTACTGCGTCAGCAGCGTGGACTGGGGATTCGGTGAAGGTGTCCAGTCCGATCCGGTGGAAGCCTCGGCCCGCCCGGATGACGCGCCTGCTGTCACCGTCAATTACAAGGCCGAACAAATCAACGAAGTTTTTGATGCGGCTTATGAATACAGCTACGACGAAGGCACCAGCTGGGCAGACTGCGACGGTTCCCCTGTCCTGCTTAAGCCGGGCGCGGAAGAACAGTCTCTCTGGATTCGCATAAAGGAAGCAGAAGGAAGCCTGGCAGGAAATATTACAAAAATTGTCATTCCGGCACGGAGAACGATTACAGACCGGGTGACTGTCAGGTATAAAAACGGAGTGTATTACCTGGACGGACTGACAGATACCTATGCCTATCAGCTGTCTGACCGGGAACCTGAAAAAATAAGCGGAGAACTTACGATCGTAGGGACTGAAGGGAAGACAACAGAATTGAAAGCAGACAGATACTATGCATTTTTGTCTTTGAAGCTGCCTTCTTCCTCTGTAGATTTCGTTTCCAATGTCCTGAGTGTGCCAGTAGAGAGAGCGAAAAGAATAACTGTCATATGCGATACCGGGAAAGGCACTGTCAGTGGAACCGGCGAATATTTTGAAGGCGAAGAAGCAGTTGTAGAAGCAGCGGCCAACGAAGGATATATGTTCGCAGGATGGTATGACGGGGATATCCTTATATCTTCCGAAAAGGAATACCGATTCTCTGTTGCCAAC
This sequence comes from Lachnospiraceae bacterium UBA7182, assembly GCA_002491115.1. Classification (GTDB taxonomy): domain Bacteria; phylum Bacillota; class Clostridia; order Lachnospirales; family Lachnospiraceae; genus Hominiventricola. The sequence continues at coordinate 43,715 of DKVI01000110.1, forward strand.
GATATTAGCTTGGAAGCCCGTTTCGCGGCTCATGTACACAGCGGAGGAACTGCCACCTGTACATTGCCGGCAGTCTGCGAAGAATGCCAAAAACCTTATGGAGAACCAGATCCCGATAACCATACAGGAGGAACTGCGACCTGTACATCGCCGGCGGTCTGCGAAGAATGCCAAAAACCTTATGGAGAACTAAATCCTGACAACCATACAGGGGGAACCGCGACCTGTACATCGCCGGCAGTCTGTGAAGAATGCCAGAAAACTTACGGGGAACCGAACCCTGACAACCATACGGGAGGGACAGAGCAAAAAGGCGAAAAAGCTCCAACCTGTACGGAAGAAGGCTATACAGGCGACGTCTGTTGCAAAGGCTGCGGAGCAAAACTGTCCGACGGGAAAGCAGTGGAGAAGATCCCGCATGACTATGCAGACGGAATCTGTAAAAACTGCCAGGCGAAAGACCCGTCTTATGAAGAACCGCCTGTCATAGAAGAAGGGATCCGTTTTGATCTCAGGGCAGCAGAAAACCTCTGCTACACCGGAAGCGTGCAGAAACCCGCGGTACAGGTATATGAAGGGGAAACACTGCTGACACAGGGCACAGATTATACGCTGAAATATGTCAATAACGTCAATGCCGATCGGACAGACGCCGAAGGCGGAACAGGCAGTTCCCTGTCGGATACATCCAATGGTTTTGACAGCGCCCTTCCTTATGTGGAGGTCACAGGAAAGGGCAATTATGCGGACACTACCTATGTAAACTTCCATATCCGGCCCGCTGCGGTATCCGGTCCGCAGGGGGATACGGCGGAAGGATTTACGCTGAACTGCACGGAGCAGCTTGCGGTGAACACGGATAAAGCGCAAAAACCGTTCCGGTCCTTAAAATATAAAAAAGCCCTGACAGAAAACGACTATACCATAGAGCTTACGGCCCGGGAGGCAGTCGACGCTGCCGGGAACGCGCTGACAGGGAAGATGGCGGACGCACAGATACCTGCAGGCGCGAGCGGTACGTTCCGCCTTATCCTCACCGGTACCGGCAACTATACAGGTACGCTGGAAAAGACGGTCTGTGTGGCGGATAAAGAGTATCTGATGAAAAATGCCGTGGTCACCATAGGCGGGGCACAGAAGAACCGTCTTTACACAGGGGAAGAGATCCGTCTGACGCCGGGATATTATGACACGGAGACGAAAGAATACTACAAAATAACGGAAAACGGTCAGACGGAACCGGCTGAAAAAGGCGATATTTTTACTGTGAAAGCCGGAGGAAGATATTTACGCTATGGAAAAGACTACACGGTAGATTATAAAGATAACCTGGCTGTCGGTACGGCTTCCATGATCCTTTCCGGAACGGAAGCGTATATGGGAAGCAAAGAAGCACAGTTTAAGATCAAAGGGACAGCCCTTTCAGCAAAAAATGTGACGGTAAACGGTCTTACATCCTGTACATACACAGGAGATGAGATCGTACAGGATACGGTTTCGCTGGTCTATAAAGAAGGGACTCCTGAAGAAAAAACACTGGTTGGCGGCAGGGATTATACGACCCTGTATCATAACAATGTCTCAAAAGGAAAAGCCTCTGTGACCTTTCAGATGCTGCCGGCGTCCGGTTACACCGGAAAGGTGACAAAAACTTTCCGGATCACGGCTGCGCAGCTGGATGATACGATGCTGAGTGAAGCTATGAAGGAACTGACCGTCCCCTATACAAAAGCAGGGGCAAAGCCGGAGCCGGAGCTTGCCTGTAACGGAACCGCGCTGCTGGCAGGTACAGATTATAAAGTAAGCTACACAAAAAACAAGAAAATTGCCGCAAAAGAAGACGCGGACGCGCCGACAATGAAGATCACCGGAAAAGGAAACTATAAAGGGGTACTCACCGTTCCCTTCTCCGTCTGCCGGGCTTCCCTGGATGAAGAAGGGGCAGTCAGCATCGTGGCTGCGGAAACTGTCTACAGGCCCGGGAAACCTGCAGCATATACCTATGCACCCAAAATAACGCTGTCGGACGGCAGTAAAAACCTGAACGCAAAAAAAGATTACACGGTTGCATACAATAATAACCGCCAGGATCAGGTGCAGGCATACTTTGAAGCGCTGGAAAACGGAGCATCCGTATCCGATCTGGTGTCTCAGATGCCATATGCCGTGATCACCGCTTCCGATACCGGAAACTATAAAGGGACAGTCACGGTGCCTCTGCCGATCTACCGTACGAAGCTGACTTCTAAAAATTTGTACGTTGTGATCTCGCCGGAAGAAGCAGACCGGACCTGGACAGGAAAACAACTGACGCCGAAAGTATCCGTTTATCAGGGAGAGGCTTCCGTCATCAAACAGATGAAAGAAGCAGGAGAGACAGATAAGGATGTTATCTTAAAAGCAGGATTATCCTGTCTGGAAGAAGGTAAGGACTACAGCCTGTCTTATGGCGAGAATATAACGGCGGGTAAAAATAAAGGTTCCGTGACCATTTGGGGACTTGCGCCGTTTTACGGCGGCAGTTTACGGACAAAATTTACGATTTTGAGTAAAAAAATCGGAATATAACATTCAACCATGGGATGCAGTTGTCCTGTTTTCAGGAATTATTCCAGGAAAACAGGATAAGCAACATCCCATGGTTTAAAAGTTGTTCCCGCGAAGTGAGGGTTTCCTGTCGGTTCTTAATTCTGTACAAACCTGTCCCCTTTTATGGGAAGTTCCGCCTCTTTTGCCAGCCGGCTGATCCCTTCCGAAGCAATGGTCACGATGCTTTCCACATGGATCAGGTCCGTGGCGTTTTTGTCGAATAAAATATTGGACTGAGCCGGAAATTCGTCGTCGGCGTCCCAGAATAAAAACCGGACAGGCATACAGTCAAAAGCAGGGAGCTCATAACCGATATCTCCGTGGGGCAGTTTTTTTCCGCCCAGTTTCCGGCAGGCCCCGGCAAGCGCTTCCGTCTGTCCGGCAAAGGTCCGGGAGAAGACGTCCAGCACCGTCTTCTGGTAAGCGGGGGCAAAAGGAGAAGCGCCTTTGAGAGATTTAAAAGGAACCCATTTTCCTGCCGGGTACGCCGGGTCGGTACAATACCAGAAAAGTGTATAAATATTGAACTTTGCCCAGAGGGAAAGTGCCTCCTGTCCGTCCAGCGGGACGATTTTGCCGGTGCTTTTTTCAATCCCGCATTTCTGCCCGAAATGGACAAGCGAAAGACAGGCCCCCTCATCCCGGATCTCAGGAAGTTTATGCAGAAGCTTTTCCAGATCCATCGAAAGAAAGCGCTCCTGCCAGTCGCTTACTGTCTTTTCATAGTTGTCTGTTTTCATGTCTGATTTCATAAAGGATTACCTCTCGTATGTTCTGATGTCTCATTTTACCACAGGAGGATAGAAAAGAAAAGTAATTAGGTCTTGCCATACTTTTCACACGCTGTTATCATAATAATCAGAAAAATCAATACACAGGAGGCGTATAAACAATGCTCGAGTTACAGGACATCTGCTTTCAGGTCAGCGAAGATGCAGAAGAAAAAGAGATCTTAAAGCATGTGAATCTAAAGATAGAGGACAGTTTCGTGGCTGTCACGGGTCCCAACGGCGGCGGCAAATCTACCATGGCGAAAGTCATTGCAGGTATCATAAAGCCAACATCCGGCAAGATCCTGTTGGACGGGGAGGACATTACGGACCTGTCCATCACAGAGCGGGCAAAGAAGGGGATCAGCTTTGCGTTTCAGCAGCCGGTCCGTTTTAAAGGGCTTACGGTGTTAGACCTTATTAACCTGGCGCACGGAGAAGTGCTTTCCCTTGGAGATGCCTGTAAATATCTGTCAGAAGTGGGATTGTGCGCGAAAGACTATATTAACCGCGAGGTAAACGCTTCCCTTTCCGGCGGGGAGTTAAAGCGGATTGAGATTGCCATGATTATGGCAAGAGGAACAGCTCTTTCTATCTTTGACGAGCCGGAGGCGGGGATCGACCTTTGGAGCTTTAATAACCTGATCCGCGTGTTTGAAGGGATGAGGGAGAGTATTCACGGCTCCATCATGATCATTTCCCATCAGGAGCGGATCTTAAATATCGCGGATAAAATTATCGTTTTGGCGGACGGTGAAGTCAGAGCCCAGGGGACGAAAGAAGAGATCCTGCCGGAACTTCTGACTGCGTCAGGCGCGTGCAGCAGGCTGGCGGATAAAATAGTTTAGAAGACAGGAGAGTGAAAGAAAATGGATCAATTACAGATGCATATGTTGGAAATGGTGGCGGACCTTCACAGTATACCGGAGGGAGCCTACAATATACGGGACAACGGTGAACTTTCCGGGAGAAATACTACCGCGAATATTGATATCGTGAGCAAAACAGACAAACCGGGGATCGACATCATCATCAAACCCGGCACGAAGAATGAAAGCGTCCACATCCCGGTGATCGTAAGCCAGAGCGGCTTAAAAGACCTGGTTTATAATGATTTCTTTATCGGGGACGACGCGGATGTGACCATCGTGGCAGGCTGCGGCATCCACTGCGGCGGCTCGGAAGATTCAGAGCATGACGGCATCCATACATTCCATATAGGAAAGAATGCCAGAGTCAAATATGTGGAAAAGCACTACGGAGAAGGAGAGGGGACCGGCGGCCGGATCTTAAATCCCACGACCATCGTCTACATAGACGAAAACGGCTATATGGAGATGGAGACGACCCAGATCAAAGGCGTGGACTCCACCATCCGCGACACCAAAGCCGAGCTGGGCGACGGCGCGACACTGATCATTAAAGAGAAGATTATGACCCACGAAAAACAGTACGCGGAGACGAATTTCCAGGTGGATTTAAACGGTGTGGATTCCACAGCCGACGTGGTCTCCCGCTCCGTGGCAAAAGGATCTTCCACTCAGGTGTTCAACTCGAAGATCCGCGGCAACAACCAGTGCTATGGGCACACAGAGTGCGACGCGATCCTGATGGATGAAGGGCATGTGAACGCGGTTCCGTCCCTGGACGCCAACCACCTGGACGCCAGCCTGATTCATGAAGCCGCCATCGGGAAGATCGCAGGAGAGCAGATTATCAAGCTGATGACCCTGGGACTTACGGAACAGGAAGCGGAAGAACAGATCGTAAACGGGTTTTTAAAATAAGGAGAATATATATAAGGAAGGGAAGAAAGTTTTGATCGGGTGAGTGCAGGAAACGGCTGCCGTCATCCGGAACGAGTGTAAATAGTTCAGAAAAAAGAATGATCCTGATATAAGTATGGAAGAAATTTACTTATATCAGGATTTTTTTGTGTATCAATAAAAAGACAAATTCTGTGTACTGACAGATCTTTTGTCGTGTAAGTGTTCCAAAAAGTGTACTTTTTGGAACATTTGGGTTAATAGTTATATCGTCGTAACCGGGAAAAAGTTTAGCATATATTTTATGAAAATTCAAGAATTTGGCACCAATTTCCCCTATTTTCCATGCGTTAGCGATTTTTGCGCAGGTGTTCCAAAAAGTACACTTTTTGGGACGGGGATGATGAGGAATGAGCATATGCCTGCGGATAAGGTGTGTAAGACCGTTCATCAGTATAATAAGGCGCCGATCGCCAAAAGCGATATGGAGAAGCTCCAGAAGATCGCAGACGATTATAACAAAGTAAAAAACTATGTCTATGGGCGTTTTGGAGGAATCGGAAGCCTGCCCAAGTTGTATCCGGGCTATACCGTGCAAAACGAGATGACAAAAAGCGGGCTTAGGGAGGAACTGGATCTGCCGTCCGTGTATTTTTATCTGGCCGTCTTCGACGCGCTCAAGGATATTAAAAGCCAGTGGACCCGTACCAAAACCAGGGTTTTAAGACGGATCGGCAAGAACGACGCCTTTACAGAGGAAGAAAAGCACTACCTGCGGTTTGTTCTGAAAGTCAGCAATGCCTTTGAAGCAGTATTGAATCAGGTTCCCATGGAACTTCCTAAAGAAATACAGACGCGTTATGAAGCCGTGTCCGAAGGCGTGGACACAGAGAAGCTGCACCGTTATCTGTGCAGGCAGACCCGCAAGTATCATGTGAAGATCCATACGGACACTGCCCAGGGATTTTCCATATCGAAAAAAGCCTACCGCTACAAGGACCACGGGATCTATATCGCTTCCAAAGAGAACCGAAAGCGGATCTTTATTCCTCTGACAGACAATAACCAGTATACGTCCCAGCTTTATATAAAGCTGTATCCGGGAGAGGACCGCATAGAGATTAAAGTGCCGGTGAATGTGGCGGTCAAAGTCCATGCAGACTACAGCAATCAGGTGGGCATATCTCTTGGGATGTACACCATGCTGACCACCGACAGGGGTACCCGGTACGGGGAGAAGCTGGGCGAATATCAGTTCCGGTACACGGACTGGATACGGATACAGACCATAAGCTATAACCGCAACCGAAGCGACAATCCCGGAAGGAAAAAATACCACGCGCAGAAAAGGCGGCTCGAAGAACAGATGCACAGTTATATGAATCAGGAGCTGAACCGTTTCCTCGAGACGGAGAAACCAAAAGCCGTCTATCTGCCCAGATATCCCAAACCCAGGGCGGGCGGCGTGGATCCCAGGACCAATCACGCGGCGGCGCTGTGGCAGAGAGGGTATATCCGTAGCCGCCTGACCCAGAAGTGCCGGGAGCAGGCAGTGGAGATCCTGGAAGTGCCGGGAAAAGAGATCAGCAGCGAATGCAGCCGGTGCGGGGCAGCAGGCGTCAGACAGAAAAGACTGTTCGTCTGTCCCTCCTGCGGTTACAGCGAAGACAATAAGGTCAATGCGGCCATCAACGCCAGAAAGCGCGGGACGGAAAACAAAGCATAAGGTCATAAGGGCAGCCGCCCGGATAAATACGGATCGAAAGATCCTGATTTTACCGAAAGGACCAGGCGGCGCGTCCATGATAGGCAGGAGGTCCTGCCGGATAGAAAAACACAGGTCGGCATTAGAAGGCAGCTTTCGGCTGTGGATTGGGTATGCCAGGACCCTGCGAACACGAAATGTGACGTAGCAGGGAGCGAAGCAGGGAAGACTCTGCAGCATCAAATATGATGTCCAATATGCCTTATTATTGTAAAAAGCAGGATCAGCGCGGGAGAGTGTCTATGAGAAAATACCAGAAAAAACAGGCAGAAGAACTGTTGGATCTGCTTGCCCGGGTTCATGACGGAATCCGGCTGTCCATGGAACAGGGACAAAAAGACACAGCCATGGATCTTTTAGGACAGTGCCAGGAGGGCGCGATCAGTTTAGGAGAGACGATTGAGGAGACGGAAGGCGAAGGTTTTATAACCGTTACCCTGCTGGAAGCATACTGCGAAACCGTTTACCAGATTTATCAGAAGCTTAGCCGGGGCGAATCAATCGGCGCCGGCAAAGCCGGTAAAATATTACATAAGGCGCTGATCCAGATTAAAAACAGTGTCAAAAACGACATAAAGGCACAGACGGAAGCCGTGTTCCTTCCCTATAAAGCGTCCATGTGGGACTCTCTGGAAAGCGTATGGAAAGCGGCCGAGGAAGATCCGGCGTGCGATGCCTATGTGATCCCGATTCCCTATTATGATAAGAACCCGGACGGGAGTTTTAAGGAAGAGCATTACGAAGGCGGCCAGTATCCGGATTATGTGCCGGTGACCGGGTATAGAGAGTATGATTTTAAAGCCCGCCGGCCGGATCTGATCTTTATTCATAATCCGTATGACGAATGCAACTATGTGACCAGCGTCCATCCGTTCTTTTATTCGAGAAATTTAAAGCAGTATACAGATAAACTGGTCTACATCCCCTATTTCGTCCTGGGCGAACCAGACCCGGAGAATGAAGAGGCGGTGAAAGGAATGGAGCATTTCTGCACCGTTCCGGGCGTCATCTACGCGGACCAGGTCATCGTCCAGTCGGAACAGATGCGCCGGGTCTATGTGGATGTGATGACCAGGTATGAGAAAGAATCGGGACTGAATCTGGGAGGCAGGAAGTACTGGGAAGAAAAGATCCTGGGACTGGGATCGCCGAAGATGGATAAGGTGGCCGGGACCAGGAAAGAAGATCTGGAGATCCCGGATGCGTGGAGGAAGATTATCGAGAAAACGGACGGAAGCCGGAAGAAGGTGATCCTTTATAATACCAGCGTCAGCGCGTTATTGCAGCACAGGGAGAAGATGCTGAAAAAGATGAAGGATGTGTTTGAGATTTTTAAGGGAGAACAGGAGGAAGTGGCTCTGCTGTGGCGTCCCCACCCGCTGATCCAGGCGACGATTGCATCCATGCTGCCGCAGTTGTGGGAGGATTATCGGAAGATCGTGGAGGCGTATAAGGAGGAAGGCTGGGGGATTTACGACGATACGCCGGAGCTGGACCGGGCGCTGGCGTTGTGCGACGGGTATTATGGGGATGGGAGCAGTCTGGTGCAGTTGTGCCAGAGCAGAGGGGTGCCGGTGATGGTGCAGAATGTGGATGTGTAGTTGATACGAGGAAGCAATGGAGAGGAGATATCTGAATGGAAGGATATATCGGGAGAGGCATAGCGCGGAAAAGAAGAAAGAAAATTTGTGCTGTCTTAATTATATCTCTTCTCCTCGGAGAAATATGTTTTCTGCGGGGCGAAGCTGCTTCTCCTGCTCAGATGGAAGAGGGAGACAGTTTGACTGAGACAGAGCTTTCAGATGAGGGAACAGAGGATTTCATGTCGGAAGTTCCTGAATCAGAGATTACAGAGACAGAAGATCACACCGCTGAAACGTCGGAGACAGACATTTCGGAGCAGGATACTCCGGAAACAAAAGCCTTGGGTCCGGAAGGTACAGATATGGATTTAACAGAGCCGCCGGAAACAGAGAATCCCGATCCGGAAGCTTTTAAGAAGGCGTCTCAACAGACGGAGGCATCTGAAGAAGGTGAGCCGGAGCCGAAAAATATCACGCACCTGCAGATTCCGGAAAAGTTGAAGGTAGTTTTAGATCCATGGGAAATAGACGGAAAAGGACAGATTTATTCCGAGCCATTCATAGTGAAAAATACGGGAGATGTTCCGGGTGTTTTGATGCTGTCTTTTGTATGCAGGATAAATGAAGATGATGATGTATCTGTCAGAGAAACGCGGGAAGAATTTCGTGATTCGGAGAAAAAATTGATCTGTATGAGGATAGTGCCAGAGAATGGCGAGGAAGCTGTTTTTACCAACGAAGGGGCGCAGTGTCAGGCAAAGCTTGAGCCGGGGGAAACTTTATCCCTTCAGTTTGAAGGAGAAATGAATGAGAGCGCTGAAGAACCTTGGGAAGATGGGGATGTAGAAATCGAAGGAATGTATTCCTGGGAGGAAGAAACGATACGATCTGAAGAAGTTGGAGAGGAAAGCGGACTGTCAGAGAACAGTCCAAAGGAGGAATAAAAGAAATATATGGATAAAAAAAAGAAAATTATCGTTGGCAGTATAGTAATTCTTCTGCTTGTGATCATCGGAGTACTGCTCTTCCTGCTGCTTAGAAAAGAGCCGGAAGAAGACACAACCGGATATGTTCTGGATGAGGGCAATTACCAGCAGATACAGGGGGACATGGCTAACGAAGTTGCGGAAGGTTATTTTCAGACCTATATGAACACCACCTGGACTTTCGCGGACGGAACATCCGAGACACAGGATGCAGTGTTGGGAAATTCTCCTGACAATACAAAGCCGATCCGGTGTGAAGTGATTCTGGAAGACACAGGGGAGATCGTATATAAGACAGGTGTACTTCCCGTGGGAGCAGTTCTGGAACCGTTTAAACTGGATAAAGATCTGGATGCGGGAACGTATAAAGCTGTCTGCCAGACCTACCTTTTAAAGGAACAGGAAAACGGAACTTATGAGGATTTCAGCAGTGCCGGGTTTTATGTAACCATTGAGGTGGAAAATTAAATGTGATAATTGCTGATCCAGAAAGGGCAGTGGTTATAAATAAAATATTTCTTTATTATAAGGAGGAAAGCTACAATGAAAGGAAAGAAACTAGTATCAATGCTTACCGCGGGTACGCTCATGGCAACGATGGCGATGCCGGTAATGGCAGCAGATGGAGGAACGGTCGACGTGGACGTAACCACAAAGACGGGAATTCTGAGAGTGGAGGTTCCCACTACTCTGGCAGTTGCCGTAGACCAGTTTGAGACCAGTGATACAGGTTCTCAGGTTTATTCCGAAGAATTCAAAATTGCCAATAAGAGTGAAGTCAATGTGAAAGTTAATGTGACTTCTACAGCGACTTTGGGGAGCAATGTAACGCTTGCAGCGAAAAGAGCGGATGTTGCTGCAGCTACAGGAGCTAATGGAACAGCATGGCTGGCAGTAGCAGCGAGTTTGGATGGAACAGACTATGAGGCTTCGAGTGACTTAAGCAAACTGAATGAGGCAAGCACAAATGTTACTACTTTTGCGAAGGTGGGTACAGCAACGACTGCAGCGCAGACGTTCTATCTGAAAAAAGGTACTGCAAATTCTGCGGCATATAAATTGTTAGTGCCTTCAGCAGATGGGAAAAACAATGATGTTTCTTATGCACAGTTTTATAAGTTGACAGCACTTACTACGCAGCCAACAGATGATGCAACGCTTCAAACGGCAGTGAATGCCAGCGACGTTTATGTAGTATTAACCGCTAATGCAGGTAATGATGGGGAGACAGTAACCAAAATCGAAAAAGGAACTACAGTTGCAAATAGTACATTTGCGGGCACAAATACCTATTATACAGCAGCAAATGCAGCGACTCCTGTGGCTGATCTGAAAGCGGCTGATATCTATGCATATGGCGAACTGACAAAAGAATCTGCAGGCGCAGACGCAGCTTTCCGTTATATTGGTGCGTTGTCTTCCAATAAAGAAGTGTGGGATTCGGCTGATGTTTCTAAGATTAGCATCGCTTATACGATCCAGGGACTTCCGCAGAGTACATATGATGCTGCTCTTGCTGATGCTGATCCAATTAACTATGGTCTTTATAAAGAAAAACTGACAGCAGTGTATTCTGTGGTAAGCGGAGCATATTGGATTACTCCGGATGGAAAAACTGGCTTTTCAGCGGCACCCACATCTCTTACAATTGATAATGTTACAAAAACTGCTGGTACAGATTATACCTTTGAGAAGAGCGGATGGATCAAACTGAAGGAGGCTCCTGCTGCTGGCAAAGAGATTGTATTAGTTGTGAACGGAACAACTTATAAGGTAACGACTCCTACATCGTAATGTGAATAATGGTTAATACAATAAGAAAAGTTCCTGGGAGGGCGGGGTACATGCCCTCCCAGCTTTTGGCATCTAGGAAAAAGTTTGCAATTATTTGATGGAACTTTAAGATGAGAATTCTTATAACCTGTTTGGATGAGGGCTGCTGTGGGCGATTGATGATGCGATTAACGGCTTATATTCGATTGTTTAGAGAAGCTTTGAAATAAAGTGCATGATCGGCTGTCGGAAATTGTATCCCCATGGAAGGTTTATAGTACAGTCCTTTATGAAATGGAAGATTGTAATAAAAATGCCTGGAAAGGGGCGTATGACAGACAATATATGTTTTTTCCAATAAAAATACAAAGATTCTTGTGCGTATGGATTGTGAAATTTGAAAGATGAAGCTATTGGAGCTTAATGTATCAGAAAATGTGATAGATATAGATTTTATTGATGGGGAGTTGTGGATGTTGTTGATGAGAGAAAGTCGGCTTTATCATATAGATGGAAATGGCAGAATCATCCATACTGTGGAATTATCAATGAAAAATACAGGAGTTTCGCTGCTTGATTTTGCCAGAATCGTGTTTCAGAAAAGGTATCTCTTTCTTTTGCCCTACTATCGGAAAGAGATTTATGTATATGATAAGCAGAATGAGAAGACACATATTATTTTAGAATAAAGTATTATTTTAGAAAAGAGAAAGAAATCCACCTGCGTTATTGGGGATATTTTGTCAGAAATAATCAAATTTGCTTTTTTCCTATATGTATCTTGAGAAAACAGCAGATTAATTTAATACATTGTCTGTATTGGAATCAAAACTGAATCATTAGTTGGATTAATAGTTAATAACTGGAAATTATACAGAAATATATGAAAGGTAGTAAACAATGGCAAAAAAAATTAAAGTGGGATTTGCAGATTTTTGGGAAAGTTATTTGCCTGAAGATAGTTGTTTTTTGAGAATTTTAAGAAAATATTTTGATGTTGAAGTTATTGATACTCGAACGCCAACAGCGAAAGATAATGTGGAATATTTGTTTTGTTCGGTTTTTTCACAAAATTTTTTGGATTTTGACTGTATTCGTATATTTTATACGGGAGAAAACATAATACCGGATTTCAATTTATATGATTATGCGATAGGATTTGAGAAAATGGAAGTGGGAGACAGGTACTTTTGGGATCCTTTATGTTATACATACATTAGACAAAAACAAATATTTATATCAAATAAAATTGAACAAATGAATAATAAGAAAAATATCATAAATAGAAAATTTTGTGCAACAGTGGTCTCTAATGGAAGCAATGCAGATACATTTCGAACAATTTTTTTTAAAAAATTATCTGAATATAAAATTGTGGATTCAGGGGGGAATTATCTGAATAATATTGGTGGTAGAGTGGATGATAAAGTAACTTTTCTTAGTAATTATAAGTTTAGTTTAGCAATGGAAAATGTTAGTCATAAAGGATATTGTACAGAAAAAATTATAGAAAGTTTTGAGGCTGGTACAATTCCAATTTATTGGGGAGATACAGATATCGCTGAATATTTTAATGAGAGAGCATTTATTAATTGCCATAAGTTTACATCTATAAATGAGATTATTGACGAAATTAAAATAATAGATAATAATGATGCAAAATATTTTTCTATGATTAAAGAACCTGTTTTTGTAAATGATTATTATACTCCTGAGCAACAAAATATACGATTTGAAAAATGGCTTATTTCAATTTTTGAAAGAGATTATGTGATTAGGAGAAATCGAGTGGGATCTATGAAAAATTATGAATACAGGTATCGTAAGCAACGAGACTTACTAAAAAGATTGTAAGTAAAACTTATAAACAAAGGAAATGGACTGTAATGAATAAAATTATAGTGTTGGGTTTAGAAAATATCGTGAAAAATTTATAGTAAATATAAAATTATAAGGATGATTATCAATAATATAATGGAAGCTTCATAATGATTTGGAGAGTCTTAAAATGAGAATTCGCGTAGCGTGTTTAGACGAGGAATTATTATGGGTCGTTGATGATGTGATAGGAGGATTATATTCTGTCAATTGGAGGACCTTTGAGACGAAATGTGAGATCGGTTTTGAAAAATTATTTTCGAAAGAGAGATTTGAAATTCAATCTTTATTAAAATGGAAGGAAGATTTTATCATAATGATTCCCCGGGAAATTAGTAGAAACTGGATTCTTTATAATAAAATGACGGGGGCTGTAGAATACCGTAAGGTTGTAGAGAGAGAATGTCAGGAAATAATGGTTGGATCCGATCAGGAAAGAAATCAACTTTATTTTTTCCCATTGTATATACATGATCCAATCTTGATTGTTGATTTGAATGAATTAACATGTTTGCAGATGATAGAAAACTGGAACGATAAGGTGCCAAATAATTGTTGTGAAACTGCTTGGAAGGGAGCATATAATGGAAAATATGTTTTTTACCCAATAAAAAATACAAAAATTCTTATACGGTTGAATTGTGAAACCAGAAAAGTAGATTCAATGAGGCTTGACATATCAGAAAATGTAATCGATGTGGATTATTCCTTTGGCGAGTTATGGGTATTACCCATGAGCGGAAATCGGGTTTATCAGATTGATTCAAATGGTAGGATTATTAATAGTGTGGAATTATCGGCGGAAAGTACCGGGGATTTATTACCATATTTTGCTAGAATTATAGCACAGAAAAGATATCTGTTTATCTTACCATGCTATCGAGAAGGAATTTATATATATGATAAATTGGAAAAAATAACACATATTATTCTAGAAGCACCGTTAGTTTTAAAAGAAAAAGGTAAAGGGTCCCATTTGAGGTATTGGGAATATTGCATAAGGGACGGTCAAATTTGTTTTCTGCCTTATCAGGATGACTATATTGAAATTGATTTGTATACTATTGCCTATCATAAAAGAAAATTATTTTATCCAGCAATTTGGTCAGATGAAGAAAAAATAATAAAATGTATTCAAAGTCATGCTAGTGGAAAAGGATCTATAGTAAAAGAAATAGAGATTTGTGATTTGAAAATATTTTTGAAATATATGCGGTTAAAAACAGATATTGTAAAAGTTTCGAAAAGTAGATATATCGGAAAAAAAGTATGGGATAGGCAGAAAAGCTAAAAACTAAAATATGTTGAAAAAACAGAAAAGTATTATGATGTGAGAATATTATTCGAATTATAGGTGGTTTAATGGTTAGGCACAAAAATTAATATATTTGTATAAAAGAGAAAGGGAGGACAATTTAATGCATATTTATGACAGCAAATTTTACGACATGATAGCAGAAATTATTCAAGATGAGGAACAGATTATTCCTTATGTGTTAGAGCAAATAAACCCCAAGAGCGTAGTTGATTTTGGGTGTGGGGAAGGGCGTTGGCTCATGGAGGTGAAAAGGAATAATGCTAATATTGAAATATTGGGGCTAGATGGATATTATGTCAACAAAGATCGGCTTTGCATTTCAAAAGATGAATTCATGGCAGTTGATTTAAGAAAAAAAATAAGGCTTTCAAAAAAATATGATTTAGCGATTTCAACCGAAGTGGCAGAGCACATTGAAGAGGAATATGTAGATGTTTTTGTGGACAATCTGTCTATGGCGTCAGATTATATTTTGTTTTCAGCTGCGATTCCAGGACAGGGTGGGGAACACCATGTTAATAAGCAATGGCAGAGCTATTGGGTGAAGAAATTTAAGAGTCGGGGTTATAAGGCAGATTTTTCTATCAGGAACCATTTTTGGAATAATACAAATATCAATACTTGGAGGAAACAAAATATACTTGTGTTTTCCAAAAACTGGGAAGAAAATATTACTTCTGATATAGTAGATGTTGTACATCCAGATGTGATGAAACATTGTGTAGACAGATGTCAAAGAATAATAGGAGGGTCTGTGGAACATATGTTGCGACATCCTGAAATTGCAGAGTCTATTAAAAAATCGTTGGAACCTCTTGTTGAGCAAAAGAAAAAAATAATCATTTATCCGTATGGAGGTAATGGAAGATTATGTGAACTAATGCTTATCTACTTGTTCCAATATGATAATTTCCTGATAGTAGATAATAAACAGGGAGGGAGAGAAAAGAAAATTCTTACATTTGATGATATTCATAGCAGATATAAGAATTCAGTAATTTTAGATGTTTGTTCTAATGAAAGTATACATCAGGAATTGTTGGATGAAATAAGAGGGAGTGCGGTCGAAATGGATCGGATTACTGTATTCAAAGTTTAGTGTGATGAAGAATCTTAAAAAGAGGAATGTATATTTAGATGAGAGAAAAACAATATAAGAATGCTCAGAAAAAAAATAAAGAAATGCCAAAAGTTTCAGTAATAGTGCCAATTTATGATGTGGAAAAATATTTACAGTCTTGTATTGACAGTATTCTTGCTCAGACATATATCTGTATGGAAATTATACTAGTTGATGATGGTTCGCCTGACCTTTGCGGAAGCATCTGTGACAGAAATTCTATGTTAGATAACAGAATCCATGTAATACATAAAGAAAATGAAGGTTTATCTAGTGCGAGAAATGTTGGCTTGGAAGTTGCGACAGGAAAATATGTAGTGTTTATTGATTCTGATGATACAATACATGAGAAATTTATAGAAATTTTGATTAATTTATGTGAGCAATATGATTGTGACATTGCACAATGTGATTTTCTGGTTGTTACGAAGGACTCCGCAAAGCTTCCACTAAATTCACTGCAATCGTTATTTTTTTATAGTGGAAAGCAATCATTAAGCAAACTGTGTATGGGAAATGATAATGTAAAATATTTAGTGCCTTGGAATAAAATATATCGACGAGAGTTATTTCAGGGGATTCGTTATCCAGTAGGAAGAATTCATGAGGATGAGTTTGTTACCTATAAGCTTTTGTGGAAAGCACAAAAAGTGGCTGTCACAAATCAATATTTATATTA
>DKVI01000110.1:60219-60619 GCA_002491115.1 Lachnospiraceae bacterium UBA7182
TGTCACAAATCAATATTTATATTATTATTTAAAACGACCAGATAGTATTATGGGAAGGAAATTTTCGATAAAGAGATTGGATTGTCATGTGGCATTTCAAGAGCGTTTAGATTTTCTAAAAGAAAATAGACTAAAGTATGAATATGAAGTTACGTTCCGTAATTATATCAATTTAGTAGAAAGAGATTGCGTGTTATTAAAGGAACAATCAGATGATTATGAGGATATTTGTATTGAACTAATGGAAAAAAAGAAGATATTGGAGAATCAGCTTTATTCAGAGATAAGACAAGAGAAATCATTATCGCAAGTGATGTGGACAATTGATACCTGTCCTTATAAAGAAAAAGACAGATTGGTATTGTATGGGGCAGGAAAATGGGGGAATATTTATTATCAA
>DKVI01000038.1 GCA_002491115.1 Lachnospiraceae bacterium UBA7182
TAATATCAGGGTTCCCACGATCAGGCATGGAAAAACCTTTCTCGCATAGGAAACCAGAATCGTAAAACTGCTCGCTAAAACCTTCGGCCCGTTCGGGAAAACATAATACTGCAGGAGCAGGCAGAATCCAAAAGCAAATGCCAGCCTGCCTGCGGCTTTTATGCAACCGCAGGCAATGATCAGCAGGAGCAGCAAAACAACCCATGTAATCTCAACCCACAAGGAATGCTGGGTAAATGCCACCACATTTGCCAATACCAGAAACAGCAGCTCTGTCCGCGGGTCAAATTTCAATGTATGTTTTCTACCGGAACCGCCCATCACACGATTCCTGCCTTTATAAAATGTTTTTTGAACAGGGCTTTTGCAATAAAAGCGCCAATGATCCCGCCAATAATCGGAGCCACGAACAGAACAACCAGCATGGCATTGGAAGAAAGTGCTTCTACTGCGGACACATAATCAGCGGGCATTCCCTGCTCCGTGATCTGGGTGAGAAAATCAGCTTTGAACAGCCAGATGGGTAAGGGAGAGCCAACCATCCCAAGTGAAAAAAACACATAGGAGGCAGAATTTCCCTTAAAACTACCGTACTTCGTCATATTGCGGATTATCTCGGCCAGAATACAGGTTGATGCCATAGAAACCAGGATCACCAGGGTAAACTGTCCTGTAGCAAAGTAGATCAGTGCCGTAATCAGCCCCATAAGAAACACTGCTCCGGGTTTCTGCACCTTTGCCGCCATCAGCATGAAAGGGATTCCCGCAAAAACGGCAATAAATCCTGGCATCAGCATCCACAGCACAGGATGGATGCCTCCCATCAGCATAAAAGCGAAATTGATAACAAAATAGATTGCGGAAAAAATGCCGATTGTTATAAGGTCTTTTCCTTTCAGCCCTTTTCCATTTTTTGAGTTTGACATGGTTTTTTCCTCCTTGTTGGTTAGATTTGGCTAACCATAGTTATTTAAAAAAAGCGGATTTCCGCTTTCTTTTTAGGATAGTAAAAACCATCTCCTTTGTCTGTCCCATTTCGCCCAAATTGCACCGAATAGACATTTTTATTTTCCAAATGTCGCCTCCGCTTCATCTGCAGTTTCTTTACTGCTTTTTTCCATAAACTCCGCATGAATCATAAAACTCATATGGAACGTCCTCATCACCCATGCAAAAATTCTGGTAAGTATGGTTTTTTGCCAGCCGCCTTTCAGGTAGCCGTCCATGTAATCCCGTTCCATCACATTCATAATATGGTTTGACCAGCCTTCCAGCTCTTCTTTTGGTTTTTCCAGAGAGAAGAAGGATTTTGTTTCATTGCCCGACATTTTCACTTCCGCATTCACGCCTTTCAGCCCCATGGCGTTTACTGCGTCAAAAGTGATCATGCCGCCAGGGAAATGCTCCGCCATAGCGCAAAGGAGGCGGCGTACCTGCTCTTTTTCAAAATAGTAAAACAGCCCGCCTGCAGTAAACACGATCCCGTTCTCCGGCCGGAAATCTATTCTTTCAAACCATGAAAAATCATTCAGGTTGCACACCACATTCTGTTCCAGCTTTCCAAGGGGGATGTGTTTTTCACGCAGCGGTATCACATTTTCCATGTCCAGGCAGTACCATGGATTCGTTTCATTCTCCATCTGCCGTCTGAGACAACTAAGCCCGGCGCCCAGCTCCACGACTGCGGCACGGGGATGTTTTTTCAGATAATGCCTGATCTCCCATGCCATGTTATACTGGCGTATGACACAGTTCATCCACATATACTGGAGCCGGTACAGTTTCTTGTCTGACCAGTCCACACCCATTTCTTCCACTATCCTGCCTGCGTCATGGTCAGGAAACAGCTTCGGATAATGCTCCGCCGCTATCTTCCGCCCCCACAGGGGCATACACAGCGTCTGCTGCACCGTGTTGTCTTTTAGTTCTGACATAGTTTCCTTTTCCTCCTGTTTTCTGTTAGAATATCAGCATGATCATCCCTGCAGAAATCGCAGCCCCTAAAATCCATATCAAAGTAAGAATTCCTCGCTTTTTCAGCATCTGCTTCCATGTCTGCACATACGGCATACCGTCCAGTTCGGGAATGTCCCAAAATTTGCTATGCCCTACCCAGACCTTATCGATCACGATACCATCATACCAATTCATCACTTCAAGGAATAAAAGCGACTGCAAATATGCCTGCCGAAAATCTGATGCCTGGTTCCACAGCCCGATTATCAGGATTAGTGCTGCAAACATAATCAGAAAGAACGGTATCATAAACCATATTCTTTTCCTTGCTTTGTGAACTTACTGCGTGTTCTATCTCGCAGGCATCCGCAAATACATATCCTTCCTCCGCCAGGGCCTTTTCCGGTTCCGGCATGATATACAGCGCATTAGAAATTACCACTACATCAAAAGTTCCCGATGTATAGGGAAGAACCGTGGCATCCTGCACAGAGAAGTGGAGGCGGAAACTGTGTGCTTTCGCCTTCGCCTGCCGTATCATTTCTTCTGAAAAATCCGTTGCCTCCAGCAGTTTCACGCTTCCCGCAATCCGCACCGATAGAATTCCCGTGCCGCAGGCAAGTTCCTGCACAGTCATCTCCCTGTCCAGTACATTGGCGAAAAAAAGAGCCAGTACATTCCATTCTGCTTCATTACCCGATGCCCCCTGTTTCCTTTCCGTAATATCCATCTCACTTCCTGCACCGGAAAGCCGCCATGCCCTCCACGGTTTTCACCTGTGCTTTCCGGTACATGGACTTCAGTCTCATTTCCAGACTGTGCGCCGTCTCATAGGGCGGCGTGAAATACCCCTTTCGCGCATATATCTTTTCAACAAACCAATCAGTGCGCTTATTTTCGTCCTTTACATAAAAACATCCACAGAATATGCCGCCCGGTTTCAGGATGCGGAATACCTCCCGGTAAGCCGCCTTCTTATCCGGAAATGCATGGAAGCCGTTCAGCGACAGCACAAGGTCAAAACTGCCGTCAGGGAAGGGCAGCTTCCCCACATCTCCCTGCTGAAAACGGACATTCTTAATCCCCCGTTTTTCTGCCTGCCTCTTCGCCCGCTCCATCATATTCGGGGAGTAATCCAGACAGATGATCTGTGCATCAGGCAGTGTCTCATAAACTGGCATACTAAGTACGCCGGTCCCCACCGGCACCTCCAGCATCCTGCCGTTAAAGCCTTGTGGTATGCCCGAAAGCGCAAGCTCCAGATAACGGTTGTTCTTCTTTTTATCCATATTCCATACCATCTTACAGACCGCCTTTCCGGGTAGAGTGGAGCAGGTGATCATCCCATCATAGAATGCCGCCTCTCCTCCCAGACTCTTATATGCGTTTTTAATCTCATCATGTCTGCTCATTTTTCTCAGCCTCCCACTCTTTTATCCCAGTGCCACATCCAACGCCATCATGACCGTAAACCCTGCTGCAAACAGGACGCTCCCCAAATTGGAGTGCTTTCCCGCCGGCATCCCCGGAAAGCCACCCGGCATAGACAACACACAGGCAGAGCCAGGTGCTGTTCCCAGAAACGGGATCAGGATGCCCTGAAAAACCTGTGTCTGCATAATGTCACCCCCTAAATACAGAGAATAACCCTTTTTTCTTGTAAGGCTCGCTGCTTACCGTTACGACATCATACCCCGCTTTTGCTACTACATTTTTCAGATCCTGCTCCGGAATGTCTTTCTCTGCAAGGATGACCGTCTGCTTTTTCGTATGTGAGCTTGTCACTTTTTTTACCTGAAACGCATTTCTCAACGCCTCATTGATATGTGCCTCACACATACCACAGGCCATCCCCTCTATTCTTACCATAATCTTTACCATAAAAACACCTTCTGATCTTTTCCTTTCTGACGTCTGCCGCTTTGGGGCTTCTATGTTTTTAGTTAATAAATACTAACTAATATCTTTAATAAATGCGGGCGTTTTTTATTAGTATACGCTAACTCATTTTTAAGTATACCCCTTCTAATCTGCTTTTGTCAATAGACTGAAAAATCGTTAGCTTAATCAGACGAATTTTAGTTACGATTCACGGCTTAACCGATAAAGAAAAAACCTCACAGATATTGACTGTGGGGTTTTGCATGGTTAACAAGAGGTGTCTGCGTATATAAACATTACACCTCCAGACCGATATTAAATCTCTCCGCGACGGATTCATATAAATTTTTATCCGCTGCTTTGATGGACTGAATTATGCTTAATCCATCACAAAACCAGTCTGCTCCATCCTGACTACGGAAACACATCACCTGGGCGGCTCATACTCATACTCTGATTTTGCGGTTGCCATGATCTCATCATATCTCCGGTCTAATTCATCTGCTTTTTCAGGCGCTTCTTTCCCTCCACCGTGTATATCATTCCAATAAGTGACGGCATCTTTGATCCATTCCTTCATCATGGTATTCCATGTGAGGCCTTTCTCATTTTCCATGCTGTTTATGATATATCTTTTTATGTGTGCCATACATTCCTGGTTTTGGGATCCATGTTTTATCAATGCCGCTTCATGGTCGCTGACCAGAATCCCGTCATAGAATTCCAAAGGCGAACCTACTACGCCTTCATCCCCTTTTTTAGGGCGGCCCTGATACAATACCATATCACCGGCGGCACAGATCATAACTGAAGTCTGGCTTCCATTCATCCTGCCAAATGTAAAATCCGCATGCAGGACATGCATACTCTAATTTATATGGTTATGAAAACTCAGAAATTTTAGAAATCCTAATCGGCCAGACCGTGAATTGTAACGGAAAGTGGCCGATCGTGCAGTAATATAAATAAAGCTACTTGTTTTTCCTGAAGGAATAGCGTATACTAAAAACAACAAGGGCAGGAGGGATCTCTATGGAACAAACTTTCTTAACTGGGATTCATATCAATAAAATCCGGCATCTGAGCAATATTTATATTCCGTTGTCTGCTGATACCCGCAAAAATTTGATCCTTACAGGAAAAAACGGGAGCGGGAAAACCAGCGTGCTGGAAAATCTTGCTGACTGCATATTTTATACAGCTGATCCCACAGAAAGGCGCGATGACATAGAACAGGTGACCATTAGCAACCCTGTTTTAGAGGATATAACCGTTAGCTGTATCTCTGTTAAAAAGCTGGAGGAAAAGTACAGGTCAGGCCAACTGATTTTAGCCTATTTTGAAGACTTACATCGCCTCATAGTAGATGTCCCGAATAATGTTGCGAAAATAACACCTCACCCATTTTATGATAGATATGACAAGCCATCACGTGAACTAGTAAAATATATGGTCAGCTTAAAAGCTACTCAAGCTTTTGCAAAGAATGAAAAAATTTCCCAACGTGCTAAAGAAATTGAAGAATGGTTCCAACGCTTTGAGAATATTCTTCGCTTGATTTACGATAACAATTCCCTCAAATTGAATTTCGATATTGAGACATTCCAGTTTACCATTGCTATCGACGGTCTGGAACCCTTCGACTTCAACACCATGTCCATGGGCTATGCGGCAGTCTTTGATATCATCGGCGACCTGATGATGCGTATGGAGTCCCAGCGCCGCTATGATCTGGAGGGCATCGTGCTTATTGACGAGATCGAAACCCATCTCCATGTGGAGTTGCAAAAGAGAATCGTTCCCATTCTCACAGAGCTATTCCCTAACATTCAGTTCATCATGACCACTCATTCACCCTTTGTCCTCAACTCCGCGCCGAACGCAGTCGTCTATGACCTCGAAAAGCATATGCTGGTAGAAAACGGTTTGACAAATCTCCCCTACGAAGGTATTGTTGAGGGTTATTTTGGCGCTGACCTTCTCTCCCAGGAGCTGCGGGAAAAATTTGAAAAATACCGCAAGCTTGTACAGAAATCTGATTTGACGGATGAGGATTTTGCCGAAGCCGCTGAGCTGGAAATGTATCTGGACGAGGTTCCTGACTATTTGGCCCTGGGGATTGCCACTGAGTACAGCCGCCTCAAGCTGGAATTCGCCAATAAGGGGTAGCGCCATGATCAAGATAGAAAGAACTCCCACGCCGCCCCCGTCCCTGGCAAGCGAAAAAATGAAAGCAAACGGCAATTATCGGGAATCGGACGTTATGCGCCAGCTGGCAGAGGACTTTCATGAAAAGTGCTACCTGTGCGAAATCGACGAACTCCAGAGTATAGAGGTAGAACATCTGTATCCCCACGGAGGCGACAAGAATCTGAAATTCGATTGGGACAACCTGTTTCTCAGTTGCGCACACTGCAATTCGGTCAAGAACCAGGGCAAGTACCACGGCGTTATTTTGGACTGTTGTAAAGTAGATCCAGAGTCCGTTTTGGATCAGCTATTTTTGAATGACCAAGTATCGGTTCAGCCCATTACAGACACGAAAGCCTCTGTTATGACTGCGAAGCTTTTGACCGAGTGCTTTGAAAAAAGGAATACTGGAATTCGTGTTATGGAATGCCAGACACGCATAAATGCTTTGCGCAAAACCATGAATCTTCTATATAAGACCTTGGAGCAACACAGCAATAACCCGTCAGATCGTACTTTGTACACCCTCCGCAGGATGCTCAGCCGTACATACAAATTCGCTGGTTTTACCCGCGCCTATGTGCGGAACCATCTGGAAACATATCCCGATCTGGCGGAATATGTCCAGCTGTAGCGGAAAAGAGACGCATACCTGCCTGCTGCCATGGCAGATGTGCGCCCTTTTATGATTCGTTTTATTGAATGGTCCACCAGAACCGTAATCCGCTTTCCCCAACAATAGAAGTAAAACTGCCTTTTGCAAATGCTATATTACTTGAAACCAGTCTCGCTCAGATCGTTCTCAATCAGGAAAGCAAGTTTTTCCAGATCTTCTTTCTCTGTCTCTCCGTCGCACCGAAGTTCAATCCT
>DKVI01000037.1 GCA_002491115.1 Lachnospiraceae bacterium UBA7182
AACAGTTTATAAGTTTAACCTGTTGATATGTTCCCAAAGCCTTGATTTTGCGGCATTTGACAGGATTGAAAACGCCGTAAAATCGCACTTAAACGCCGCAAATCCCTTGAAATCAAAGCCTTTTCACACACCTACTTTTCCACCCTTGTCATCAACACGACACACTCGACGTGCACCGTCCCCGGAAACATATCGCACCCCTTCACCTTCTTCACTTCATACCCCTCCCCGCACAGGTATATAAGATCCCGCGCCAGCGTAGCGCTGTCGCAGCTCACATACACAATCCGCCCCGGCCGCATCTTCACCATAGTCTCAAGCGCCGCCGGATCGCACCCTTTCCTCGGCGGGTCTACCACGATCACATCCGCACAGATCCCGTCCCTTTCATACTTTTCAGGCAGCACTTCCTCCGCCCTCCCGACGAAAAACTCCGCGTTTTTGATGCCATTGAGCCGCGCGTTCCTTCTCGCGTCCTCAATCGCCTCCGGTATAATCTCCACCCCATACACCTGTTTCGCCTTTTGGGCAAGAAAAAGAGAGATCGTACCGATGCCGCAGTACAGATCCCACACGGTTTCATGGCCCTGAAGCTCTGCAAAATCCAGCGCAGTTTTATAAAGCTTCTCTGTTTGCACCGGATTGACCTGGTAAAAAGACAGGGGCGATATCTGATATTGTATATCCTTGATATAATCTGTGATATATCCCTTTCCCCAGACAGGGATCAGTTCGTTTCCCATAATCACATTGGTATTTCTGGTATTCACGTTGATCTGGATGCTGGTCATCCCCGGGATTTCCTGCAGGGAAGCGGACAGCTCGTCCATGGCCTTAAGCCCACGTCCGTTTAAGACCAGGCAGACCATAAGCTCGCCGGTTTTGAAGCCTTTACGCAGCAGCACATGCCGCAGTATACCTTTCCCTGTCTTTTCATCATAGGCAGGAATATGATGCCGCTCCATATGATCCAGTATTTTCTGAAGGATAAGCTGATTTTCTTCCACACCCAGCCGGCAGTCCGTGCATGGTATGATATTGTGGGAACGGGCCGCGTAAAATCCGGTCACCACATGCCCCTTTTTATCCGTGCCGAAGGGAAACTGCGCTTTGTTGCGGTACCGCCAGGGGTTGTCCATCCCTATAATCTCAGGCTTTGGCAGTTCGGTCAATCCGCCTATATGTTTTAAATTGTTCCATATCTTTTCCGCTTTATAAGCGAGCTGGGCCTTATACTCCATGGCCTGTAACTGGCAGCCGCCGCACTGGCGGGCATATGCGCATCCTGGCTCTACACGCAGAGCGGACGGCTCCGTCACCTGCATCAATCGCGCATAGCCATAGTTTTTCTTCATCTTCATGATCTTCGCCTGTACCGTGTCCCCGATCACCGCGTCTTTCACAAAGAATGTAAAACCGTCAAGCTTTCCGATGCCTTCGCCGTCCACTCCCATATCTGTAATCTGTATTGTAATGATATCCTCTTTTTTCAAAATATGCCTCCGCCGTCTACCTGCCGGTCCTTCGGATATTGGACTCAAACAGCCGGTTGTATCCTAACCATCCCTGATTATCCCCCGCCGCTTTTAAAGCTTCGATCATCATCTGCATATGCGCGTCTGTATTGTCGGCAAAATTTAAAGCCACCGCCTCCAAAAGGGCCGGTTTCTTGGGAGAGCCGTATTCCAGTTCTCCGTGATGAGACAAAATGCAGTGCTTTAACTCGTTGGCCAGTGTGACGGAAAATCCCGGGATTTTCCGGATCTTATCTCCTACCATTTCCACGCCGATCATAATATGCCCCAGAAGCTGTCCCGCATCGGTATAATCATTGGCAGGGAAGGGAGATAATTCGTAGACCTTTCCGATGTCATGACACATGGCTGCCGTATACAGAAGGTCCGCGTGCAGCATGGGATATGCATGAATATAGTATTCACACATTCTGGTAACGCTTAAAGTATGCTCCAGAAGTCCGCCCACAAAACCATGGTGTACGCTTTTGGCCGCGCTGCTGAACTTAAAAGCTTTTACAAACTCCGTATCTTCCACAAAGATACTTTTTAAAAGCTTTCCCAGATGAGGATTCTCCACTCTGTCCACGAAGCCCAAAAGCTCCTGATACATGACTTCCACATCCCGGTCACTGACCGGAAGGAAGTCCGAAGGGTCATATTCCCCTTCCTGGGCCCTGCGTACCCTTTTTACGTTCAGCTGAATCTGTCCCTGGAAGCTGGTCACATCCGCCACGATATCCACATAATCCAGTCCGTTAAAATCCTCGATTCCTCTGGAATTGGGGTCCCAGATTTTGGCGTCCGCCATGCCGGTTTTATCCTGCAGAACGACATTCTCATAGGTCTTTCCCGCTTTGGTAAGAGCCGTCTGGCGGGATTTACACAGGTAAATACCGGAAATGCGCTCTCCCTCTCTGAAAGTTTCAATGTATTTCATATACGCTTTATTCTCCCATTCTCATATTTACATAACTGCCTGGCCTCACCCGGCAGCTACAATATCTTTAAACTGACTGAAAATTCCAGTTCCTGATAGCCGTTCATATCCGGCCTCTGGCAGATCACCTGTATATTCTGCTCATTGGAACATTTCAGCAAAATCAGCATCACGTCTTTCAGGTTCGTAATACTCTGCCCGCTGATAGACGTAATAATATCTCCCGGCTGAATCCCTGCCTCGATGGCAGGCGAATCCATAGCTACCTCTGACACATAGACGCCGATGGGAATCTCTTCCGATTCTGATACGGCAGTCGTCACGTCCGCGCCCACAATCCCCATATATACTATGTCCTGATTGTTGGATAAATGCTCGATAATATCTTTCATATCCGAGATGCCATAGGCCTGAATCGTATTTCTCTGGCTGGCCGCTTCATAATGATCCTGAAGGATGCCGACGATCTGCCCGCTCCAGTTGACCAGTACGCCGCTTCCTGATCCGGCTTTTACCAGATCGGTGGTCAGGACGCTGTAGCCGCCGTCATAAAGAGACGCTGTCTGGGATACGGATGTCAGGTTGCCAAACAGCACAGACCCGTAACTGCCCGCGGGGCTTCCCACTGCGATGACAGGTTCGCCGCTTCTGAGCGTCCTGGAAGATCCCAGATCCGCATACTGGATAATATCCCGGGTGCCTTCTTCCATATCGCTTAAATTCACGCTCACAACCGCCAGGTTCGTATTCCTGTCATACTTTTTCAGCACGGCCGAAGCCGTCGTATGGTCATAAAAAGTCACCTGAAGGCTTTCACCGCTGCTCACTTTCTCATAATCCGTCAGGATCAGGAGCTCCAGGCCGTTATCCCCGATCAGTATACCCGCCGCGGAGCTTTGCCTGATATACGTCTCGTCAAACCAGTCCGTATCCACCATCACGGACGAAATATTGACCAGGCTTTTTTCCACCTGGTTCCCGATCTGCATCAGCTGCTGATACATCTTTTTATAATCTTCCAGTTCCATACTGACAGTCTCGGTAATGTAGACCGGCTCGGACGGTTCTTCTTTTTCCTCCGGGGGTTCTTCCTGTTCTTCGGGTAAAGTGATCGGCTGTATCTCCTGCTCCTCAGGTCCCATATCCAGCCTGGGAAGAAGGAGTGCCCAGACGAACAATGCGGTCAGAGCAAACAAAACGCCTGACGCCACCGAAAGGACGATTCTTCTGACGATCCGGTTCTGATAGAGCTTTTTCTGCTTGATGGTTTCCTGCATAAATGAAAAACTGGCGTTTCTGTTCTCTTTTCCTTCTTCCATAACAGCCTCCTGTTGGGAATATTATACTATTTTTTGTCAAAAGTGTCTATACGTCCTTTTCATCCGTCGTCAAAAGTTGTAAAATGAATAATTAACAGGAGGGCCCTATGAACCAGAAAGCATTAAAGAAATTAGAATTTGATAAAATCATCCATATATTAACCGGTCATGCCGCTTCTTCAGGCGCCAAAGAGCTCTGCCAGAACCTTGTACCTTTTTGCTCCCTGCCCGAGATCGAACAGGGACAGGCAGAGACGGCAGATGCGCTTCGCCGTATCCTGCGAAAAGGCGGCCTGTCTTTTGGCGGCATCCGCGACATCCGCGGTTCCGTGAAGCGTCTGGAAATCGGCGGCGTTTTAGGTATGGGGGAACTGCTGCAGATCATGTCCCTTTTGGAGACCGCAAAAAAAGCGAAACAATACGGAGATCCCGAATCGGATGAGGTGATGCGGGATTCCCTGGATGCTTCTTTTGAAGTGTTAGAGCCGGTTATCTCCCTTGCAAATGATATCCGCCGCTGCATCCTGTCAGAAGAAGAGATGGCGGACGACGCCAGTCCCGCCCTCTCCCAGATCCGCCGTTCCATGCGGCAGATGGACGCCAAAGTACACAATACGTTAAATTCCATGGTCAACGGCTCCGCCCGCTCCTACTTACAGGATGCGGTCGTTACCATGCGGGACGGGCGTTACTGCCTGCCGGTCAAAGCGGAATACAGAGGCCAGGTTCCCGGCATGATCCATGACCAGAGCGCCACCGGCTCCACGCTTTTTATCGAACCTGTGGCCGTGGTAAAGTTAAATAACGATTTTAAAGAGCTGCTCTTAAAAGAACAGCAGGAGATCGAGAAGATCCTGGCGACATTGAGCGAGGAAGCCGCCGCTTATATGGATCTGATCCTGGAAGACTACCGGACGCTTGTATATCTTGATTTTGTCTTTGCCAAGGCCATGCTGGCCAAGGAGATGAAAGCCACCCGGCCTTTATTTAACACCGAAGGCCGCCTACAGATTAAGGACGGGCGTCATCCTTTGTTAGACCCGAAAAAAGTCGTTCCGGTCAATATCTGGCTTGGGAAGGATTTCGACCTTCTGATCGTCACCGGCCCTAACACCGGCGGTAAGACAGTCTCCCTTAAGACGGTCGGCCTTTTTACCCTCATGGGGCAGGCAGGGCTTCATATCCCCGCCTTCGACCGCTCGGAGCTGACCGTTTTTGACAACGTATTTGCCGATATCGGTGATGAACAGAGCATTGAGCAGAGCTTAAGTACCTTCTCTTCCCATATGAGCAATATCGTGTCCATTTTAAAAGAAGCCACCCTTCATTCCCTTGTCCTGTTTGACGAGCTGGGCGCAGGTACAGACCCCACCGAGGGCGCGGCTTTGGCCATCTCCATCCTGGACCATCTGCACAAACAGGGCATCCGGACCATGGCGACCACCCATTACAGTGAGCTTAAGATCTATGCGCTTTCCACCGAAGGCGTGGAAAACGCCTGCTGTGAATTTGACGTGGAATCCTTACGCCCCACCTACCGGCTTTTAATCGGCATTCCCGGAAAGAGCAACGCCTTCGCCATCTCTTCCCGCCTGGGGCTTCCGGATTTCCTGATCGAGGAAGCCAAACAGCAGTTAAGCGCCCAGGATGAAAACTTTGAAGACGTGATCTCCGAACTGGAACAAAACCGCGTCACCCTCGAAAAAGAGCAGGAGCAGATCCGCCAGTATAAAGAAGAAATCAAACGGCTTCGCAACAGCTTAAAACAAAAGCAGGACCGCATAGACGAGCAAAAAGAAAAGATCCTGCAAAAAGCCAACGAACAGGCCAACGCCATCCTGCGGGAAGCCAAGGAATACGCCGACGAAACCATGAAAAATTTCCACAAGTTCGGCCAGGAATCCATCTCCGTAAAAGAGATGGAAGCCAACCGCGCCAAACTTAGGGAAAAGATCAAAGATACCGAGACCGGTCTTCGTCCCCAGGCCCCGAAGCCCAAAAAGAAAGTAAAAGCCGCTGCGCTCCATATCGGAGACCGGGTGAAAGTCTTAAGCCTGAACCTGGAAGGCACTGTCAGCACCCTGCCCGATCCCAAAGGAAATCTGTTTGTCCAGATGGGTATCCTGCGCTCCCAGGTCAATCTAAAAGACCTGGAATATATCGGGGAAGCCGAAGAGCTTTCCTTTGGATGCGGCGGCTCGGGAAGCGGCAAAATCAAGATGTCCAAATCCGCTTCTGTCAGCACGGAGATCAACCTGATCGGAAAGACCGTGGACGAAGCGCTCGCTGAGCTGGATAAGTACCTGGACGACGCGTATATCGCCCATATGCCCAGCGTACGGATCGTACACGGAAAGGGCACCGGCGCTTTAAGAAACGCCGTACATCAGCACCTGAAACGCTGTAAATATGTTAAGACTTACCGGCTGGGCGCCTTCGGAGAGGGTGAAGCCGGCGTCACCATTGCGGAATTTAAATAAGAAACTTGAAAACAGCGAAGCCCATACAACAGGCAGAGCAGAATGCGAAGCAGGCTGCTCTGGGTAAAAGCTGTTGGGAGGGCGGAGCGGAACTATAACAGGAGAATAAAAAACCGTATGGCATCCAAACAAAAAATATTGATTGTTGACGACGACGCGAACATCGCCGAACTGATCTCTTTATATCTGACAAAAGAATTTTATGAAGTCCGGATCGTGGAAGACGGCGAAAAAGCGCTTCAGGTCTTCGATACGTTCCAGCCCAACCTGATCCTTTTAGACCTGATGCTTCCGGGCATAGACGGCTACCAGGTCTGCCGGGAGATCCGGACCCGGTCCAATGTTCCCATCATCATGCTCTCCGCCAAAGGAGAGATCTTTGACAAGGTGTTGGGACTCGAACTGGGCGCTGATGACTATATGATCAAACCTTTTGACTCCAAAGAACTGGTAGCCCGGGTAAAGGCTGTCCTTCGCCGGTTCCAGCCGGCCAGACAGGAAAGCACCCCCGCTTCCAGGCTGGTTCAGTATCCTGATCTGATTATTAACCAGACCAACTACTCTGTCCTCTACCGGGGAAAGACAGTAGAGATGCCGCCTAAAGAACTGGAACTTCTCTATTTTCTGGCGTCTTCCCCCAACCAGGTATTTACCAGAGAACAGCTTTTGGACCATATCTGGGGCTATGAGTACATCGGCGACACCCGCACCGTGGACGTTCATATTAAAAGACTCAGGGAAAAGATCAAAGACCATGAGTCCTGGCGGCTGGCGACCGTCTGGGGCATCGGCTACAAATTTGAGGTAAAATGATGCATTTGTCTCTGAATGTTAAATATGTCCTTATTTACCTTCTGTTTGGCCTGTTAAGTTTCCTGTGCATCTCCACCGTCACTTCCCATCTGATGATGGAAAATGCCGTCATGGCCCAGGCGTCGGATTTCTATCAGGAAGGAATCTGGCTCTCCGAACAGTATGTGGAAAACTATTTCGTAAAACAGGAAGACAGAAAAAACCCCGCCACCATCCGCTCCCACTTAACTTCCCTCAGTGTCTATCTGGATGCGCGCATCCTTTTAATCAGCCGGGAAGGGGATATCATGATGGATACCCAGAGCGACGGGACACCCGAAGAACCCCTGAAAATAGAAAATTTCAATCCGGTGCTGCCAAAGGGCAAATACTATACGACGGGAAATTTCTTCGGTATGTTTCCGGAAGAGACCTTAAGCGTACTGATCCCGGTATCCCACAATTATCATGTGCGCGGCTATATCGCCATCCATACGCCCATGACTGTCATTGTAAACAAAAAAGAAGGGTACCTGTTCTCCTTCTATGTGACCAGTATCCTGCTGATGGTTCTTGGATTTTTGTTCGCCGCGGCCATCTGGCTGATGGTGATCCTCCCTCTGCGCAGACTTAGAAAAGCCGCCGGAGAATATGTACTGGGCCACTATAATACGCCCATCGCCATGAAGCGCGAGGACGAGATCGGATTTCTTTCGGACACGCTGGATTATATGGCCATGTCGCTGAAAGATTTTGACGAGGACCAGCGAAAGCTGATCTCCAATGTATCCCACGATTTCCGCTCTCCCCTTACCTCCATCAAGGGTTATATAGAAGCCATCCTGGACGGCACAATCCCTTACGAAATGCAGGAAAAGTATCTGAATATTGTCCTTCGGGAAACCGAGCGTCTGACCAAACTGACCAGCGGGCTTCTGACGCTCAATTCCATGGACCCCAAACAGAACCGGCTGTACAAATCCCGCTTTGATATCAATACGGCCATCAAAAATACAACCGCCACTTTCGAGGGCACCTGCACCTCCAAACATATCTCCGTGGAGCTTTTGTTTTCGGACCGGGAATCTTATGTATATGCGGATATGGGGAAAATCCAGCAGGTACTTTATAACCTCATCGACAATGCCATCAAATTCAGCCGGCCGGATTCGACGATTACAATAGAAACGACGGTAAAATACGAGAAAATATTTGTATCCATCCGGGATACCGGCATCGGCATCCCCAAAGAAAGCCTGGGCAAGATCTGGGAACGGTTTTATAAGACCGACGCTTCCCGGGGCAAAGATAAAAAGGGGACCGGCTTAGGACTGGCCATCGTAAAAGATATTATAAAACTCCATGAAGAAAATATTAATGTCATCAGTACCGAAGGCGTGGGGACCGAATTTATCTTTTCCCTCAGCCGCGCAGACGAAGAGACCGCTGCCCAGTAGGCAGCGGCCTTTTTTCTCTATACCCGGTTATAATTAATGAGGCATCCTTTTAATATAATCTCTCTTTCATCCTCCGTCATCTCACCCAGTTTTAAGGTAAATTCCTGTAATTCATCTTTTACCACATAAGCCTTTATGGTACGTTCGCCTTTTCTTACGGCGTCCGTAAGATCCGGTATGAACAGATAATCCCCGTTGGCAAAAGGCAGCCTGCCTTCGTCGATCAAAAACGGCAGCATGCCCCAGTTGATCAGGTTGGAACGGTAACGCTTGGTGGCGTAGCTGTTGGCAATATTTGCCCAGCCGCCCAGCACTTTCTGGCAGGACGCCGCCTGTTCGCGGGCGGAACCGTCTCCCGGTTTAACGGCAAAGATGGTACTTCCCACACCCACATTGGTTCTGTCCACATGGGGGTAGGCTTTATTGATGACTTTAAAGACCGGCTTTAACTCCGGAAATGCCTGAGCGGGGCACTCGCCTGCCTCCACCGCCCTTTGGGCCGTCTGGACTTCTTTGGCCCGTCCCACATACGCGGGATCTTTCCTGGACAGGGTAAACTCCGCCAGGCCCAGAGGATTGGAGCGATACGAGGAAGTCTCTCCCGACGGAATCAGCTCGTCCGTGGTGGTTACGGGATCGTGGATCTCGGATACCACTTTCAGAATCATATACTGCGGCAGCGGGCTCATGGCCGGCCAGTCCTTGATATTGGGGCCGAAGTGAATCTGCACTTCTGGATCCGCCACGCCCTTACTGTCAAAGACGCGGTTCTCATAGATCCGGCTGTCAAAGACATATTTGGGATTCTTATATTCCACATCCAGGTCCGTGGCGGGCGTCAGATAGCCTTTATTGGCTGCCGTAGCCGCGATGGAACGGGCGTCCATAAGAGCCACCGACGCGATCTGGCCGCTCTGGAGCTTGGAGCCTTCCCGGTTGGGGAAGTTCCTGGTGGAATGGCGGATACTCAAAGCGCCGTTGGACGGCGTGTCGCCCGCGCCGAAGCAGGGACCGCAAAATGCCGTCTTAAGGATTGCCCCCGTCTGCATCAGGGCAGCCGCGGAACCGTTCTTCACCAGCTCCATATAGACAGGCATGGACGCCGGATAAACGCTTAAAGTAAACGCGTCCGCACCGATGCTCTTTCCTTCCAGGATATCCGCCGCCGCGCAGATATTTTCAAATCCTCCCCCTGCGCATCCGGCGATAATCCCCTGCTCCACATACAGTTTTCCGTTCCGGACCTTATCTCTTAGAGAAAAATCCGCCGCGTCTCCCAGGCTTACTTTTGCCCGCGCCTCGCAGTCCGCCAGGATATCGTAAAGATTCGCGTTCAGCTCCTCGATGGTATAAGCGTTGCTGGGATGGAACGGCATGGCGATCATGGGCTTTATTTTGCTTAAATCCACTTCGATCAGGCCGTCATAATAGGCAACCCTGCCCGGGCGCAGCTCTTTATAGTCCGCCGCCCTCTTATGAATCTCGTAAAATTCCTGTATCTTTTCATCGGTCATCCAGATGGAGGACAGGCAGGTAGTCTCCGTGGTCATGACATCGATGCCGATCCGGAAGTCGGCGCTTAAATTTTTGACGCCGTCCCCGATAAACTCCATCACTTTATTGTTCACATAGCCGTTGGCAAATACGGCCTTGATGATCGCCAGCGCCACATCCTGGGGGCCTACGCCCTTTACGGGCGCGCCGGTCAGATAGACGCCGACAACCTCGGGCATGGGAATATCGTAAGTCTGGTTTAAAAGCTGTTTTACAAGCTCCGGCCCGCCTTCTCCCATGGCCATGGTGCCCAGCGCGCCGTACCTGGTGTGGCTGTCGGAGCCCAGGATCATCTTGCCGCCTTCCGCCAGCATCTCCCTGGCGTACTGGTGGATGACTGCCTGATGCGGGGGAACATAGACGCCGCCGTACTTTTTGGCGCAGGTAAGTCCGAACATATGATCGTCTTCATTAATCGTCCCGCCTACGGCGCACAGACTGTTGTGGCAGTTGGTCAGCACATAGGGCATGGGAAATTTCTTAAGTCCCGACGCCCGTGCCGTCTGGATAATCCCCACAAAGGTAATATCGTGGGAAGTCAGTTTGTCAAAACGGATCTGAAGCTTCTCCATATTGCCGGATGTATTATGTTCCTTTAAAATTCCGTAAGCAATGGTCTGCTTCTTTGCGTCTTCTTTGTTAAGGGCGCCCGCCTGGTCTGTAAAGACTGCCGACGCGTCCGTAGAGGCCGGAATGATCTTTGTCCCGTCCAGGACATACGCCCCTCCATCGTATAATTGAATCATATTTGCTGATACCTCCATCTAAAAACTGTATACAATTATACAATCCGGGTATCCATTTTTCAATGCTTTTCACTGATTTTTAAGATCCGTTTCGGACGGGCTTTCTGCTGCCGCGCAGGGCAGCGCCACGACCACTTTAAACAGGTCCCCGTCCAGAATGATATCAAACGTACCGCCCTGCAGCTGAGTTAAATCCCTGGCGATGGCAAGTCCCAGGCCGCTTCCTTCCGTGGTGCGGGATTCATCCCCTCTGACGAACCGCTCCATCAGCTCTTCTGCCGTGATATTCAACTGGCGCTCGGATATATTCTTCATGGATACTGCGGCCTTTTTGCCGTCGCAGTCCACGTCCAGATAGACCCGGGTGCCGGGCATGGCGTATTTTTCCACATTGCGG
Organism: Lachnospiraceae bacterium UBA7182; assembly: GCA_002491115.1. Classification (GTDB taxonomy): domain Bacteria; phylum Bacillota; class Clostridia; order Lachnospirales; family Lachnospiraceae; genus Hominiventricola. The sequence goes on from DKVI01000037.1 coordinate 11,200, forward strand.
TACAGATTTTCAATAATTCTCCACAGTCTCCGGCCGTCCGCCTGCACATAGAGAGGCTCCTTTGGGTACTCCGCCATCAGCTTTAATCCTCTGGCTGTAAACCGTTCTTCAAATTCCCCGCTGGTCTGCATGAGGATTTCCCTTAGATCCAGTTTCTCGATTTCCAGGGCAATATTGCCGGAGCTGGCCCGGGATGCCTCCACCAGATCTTCCGTCAGTTGTTTCAGGCGCTGGGATTTCTGGTCCAGAATATCCAGATATTCCTGTGCTTTGGTGTTTTCTATATTTTCTCTTTTCATCAGATCCACATAATTAATCACGGATGTCAGGGGCGTCTTCAGGTCATGGGATACATTCGTGATCAGATCCGCTTTCATCTGTTCGCTTTTCATCTGTTCCTTCAGCGCCGTCCGAAGGCCCTCCCCCAGATCGTTGACTGCCTGAGCAATCTGACGGTTCTCACCGTGAAGCCGCTCGGTGGGGATATGGGTCTTTCCTTCCCCGTCCGCCATGGCCTGTACGCCTTCAAGAAGTCTCTGGCGCTGCAGGCCTTCCCATACAAGCAGTCCCAGTACAGCCAGCTTGAAGAGCAGAAGTACGGCATTTACATACGTGCCCGTCCCAAACAGCGTGCGGCACAAGGCCTGGATAAATTCATATCCCACAAAGTAGATGCAGATCCGAAGCACCGTATTGATGTGGGACAGAACCAGATAAGCCGCGCTGCTTATGTGCTTTGCCAGCAGAACGAACAGGAAAATACAGGTGGCAAGCAGGATGACCCCGCCGATCAGAATCGGCCTTATAAAGGAAGATAAAGCCTCCTTCGCATCCTCATATTCTTTTTCTCCCGCCGCCAACTGATCCGCCACCGGAAAGCTTGTATCAATCCCCACATAGAGCTGATATTCCCCGTCCAGATGGATATTCCATCCGCTCAGCAAAGCGTGAGTATTGTAAGAATAATAATCTCCCACATTTTGCTGCATGACATTGGCCGAACGGCTGTCAAAGATATAGTAGCTTCCAAATTCTTTAAAATATGCTTCCAGCTCTCCCTGCTGGATATCTTCCTTCTGGAATTGGGAGACATTTGTCAGCACATTTCCGCTGCCTAAATCCCACAGCACATACCTTGTGTTGACCGCCTCAAAAGACCATGTCTTCTTTGCCGCCTGGTAGTCCGCCACTTCCTTTTTCAGCGTCTCTACCGTTTCCGTCAGCTGGTTTACGAGTACATTATACTCTTCGTCGCAGCGGTTGGCGTATTCCTGGATACTGTTGTAAAAAAGCGGCTTATATGCTTCCTGCAGCGTATCCATACTGAACGTCATACCTTTTAATCCCCACTGATACAGGTCTCCCAGGCGGTAGCAGATGCCGTTCTCTTTTTCGCTTGCAGGTATCTCGTCGTAGACTTTTCTGGAATCCAGATATTCTCTGAGCCTTATATACCGCTCCGGCTCGTATTCTCCTCCCCGTTCCAGGCGGCTCTGGGCGGATATCACGGCCAGAACATCATACATTGCCTCAGAAGCCTCATGCTGGAACTGATCGGATTCCAGATAATCCTTTTCCTGGAGTACGTCTTTCCACGTCTGCGGACTGGCTCCGGTCTTTGCGCCGTTTATCAGACCCCAGGCCAGCATTGCCGCCGCACCCAGGTTCACAAGCAGGATAAGTCCCGCCACCACTCTTCTACAGGTTGACTTTTTCATAATATTCCTTACTCCTTCTCAATCTTATAACCCACCCCCCAGACGACTTTCAGATACCTGGGATCCTTAGGATTGATCTCAATCTTCTCCCGTATATGGCGGATATGCACCGCCACCGTATTATCCCCTCCGAAAGCCTCTTCGTTCCAGATGCTTTCATAGATCTGGGAGATGGAAAATACCCTCCCCGGATTCTGCACCAGTAAAAGCAAAATCCGATATTCAATAGGTGTTAAACGCACAGCCTCGCCGTCCACCGTCACCTCTTTTCGCTCGTCGTCCACCACAAGCCCGCCAATCCGAAATACAGGCCTTTCTTCCGCGATGGCTCCCAACTGTGTATAGCGTCTTAATAAAGATTTCACCCGCGCCGCCAGTTCCAGCGGATTAAAAGGCTTTGTAATATAATCGTCCGCCCCGATATTCAGGCCCAGGATCTTGTCTACATCCTCTGATTTGGCCGACAAAAAGATAATCGGTACGCTGCTCGTCTCCCGGATTTTCATGGTAGCCCGTATCCCGTCCAGATTCGGCATCATAATGTCGATCAGCAGCAAATGTACTTCATTTTCTTTCAGCGCCTCTATGGCTTCCAGCCCGTCGTAGGCCTTGATGATGTGATAACCCTCCTGGCTTAAATAGATTTCGATCGCGTCCACGATTGCCCGGTCGTCGTCGCATACCAGTATATTCATTTTCCGTTCTCCTTTCTTATCCATAGTTATATCACTCCTTTTTTAAGATGTAAGATTTAAAATTATTAAGATTTCTTTAAAGTCTATGTAGATTTCCCCATATGAAAAAACGCCCGCAGGCAGATCGATGCCGCAGGCGCCCCCGCCGGGGTTTATATAAGTGCTTCCGGATTCAGTCCTTCCAGTTCCTTTAAGACAAAACGTCCGTCTTTTCGTATCAGCACGTCGTCAAACCAGATCTCTCCCCCGCCGTATTCGGGTCTCTGGATCAGCACCAGGTCCCAGTGAATCGACGAGACATTTCCGTTGGGTGCTTCCTCATAACAGTTTCCCGGCGTGAAATGAACGGAACCCATGATCTTCTCGTCAAAGAGCGTATCTTTCATAGGATGCAGCACATAAGGATTGACTCCGATGGCAAACTCGCCCACATATCTGGCGCCTTCATCGGTATCAAATACCTGATTGATCCGCTCCGTATCGTTAGCCGTTGCATTTACAATCTTTCCGTTTTCAAAAGTAAGGCAAATATTTTCATAGGTAAATCCCTGGAAGACCGACGGCGCATTGTAAGTGAGCGTTCCCTGGACGGAGTCCCTGACCGGAGCCGTAAAGACTTCCCCGTCCGGAATGTTCATCCTTCCGGCACAGGCAATGGCCGGAATCCCCTGAATGGAGAAGGTAAGATCCGTACCGGGGCCTATAAGACGCACTTTGTCCGTGCGTTCCATCAGATCCACCAAAGACTTCATCGCCGACTCCATTTTACTGTAATCCAGATTACATACTTTAAAATAAAAATCTTCAAACGCCTCCGTGCTTGTACCGGACAGCTGCGCCATGGCGTCGTTGGGATAGCGAAGCACCACCCACCGGGTCTTCGGCACGCGGATCTTATGGTGAACCGGCGTCACATAATATTTCTCATAAAGCGCCATCCGGTCCGCGGGCACATCGGAAAGTTCCGATACATTGTCGCTTCCCCGCACCGCGATATAGCAGTCCATATTAGACATCTCCAGAGCGTCCACCCTGGCCATAAGCTCCAACTGCTCTTTCGTACATTCCATGATCTGGAGTCTCTGAAGCTGCGGGTCCGTATAATGGATAAACGGCATGCCGCCTGCCTGATAGACAGACTTTACCAACTCCTTAGCCAGCGGTTTTGTACTCTCTCCTGTATAATGAATATAGACCTTGTCCCCTGCCTTTACCTGACAGGAATAATTCACAAGACTTTCTGCAAGCGTTTTGATTCTCTCGTCCATCGCTAACCTCCTATTATAGTTCCGCTACAGCCTTTTCGCGCCCCCGTACTGGAACGATTTTCGGCCGCGTTCGCGTCCTAAAACCGTTCCGGGCGCTGCAAGGCTTCCGCTGTTATCGTTTTTCTACGGCAGGTAGGTGAGGAACAGATTCCCCGCGGTTTCAAACATTGTCGTGCTGTCTTTTAAGCCTTCTTTTTTCAGTGTCGACTGGCCTGGCTCATAATAGAGAATATTCTGCGCATCGTACCCTACGATCAGCACCGCCGTCCCGTCGTCTTTCACACCCAGAACCGGCGCGCCCCGGTCCACATAATAAAGCGCCATGGAAAGACTGCATCCCGGAATAAGGCAGCAGCTTTCTTTTAATTCCTGTTCACAGATCTCAAAAGCCTGAAGTCCTGCTTCCAGCTTTGCCTGTACATCCGTATAGATCTGTTTTCGGCGAAGCATTGTCTGAAGGCATTCCGCTACGCTGTCCGAAGATATCTCCGCCGCCTCCGGCACTTCAAAATCCGAAAGCTGCGTCCTCGCAGCATCTTTCCATCTTCGCCAGAATAACCTGGAACCGTCCTTCCATACTTCCCCCATGCCGTCATCTGAACCGTTCCCGTCACAGGCGAAGATGACCGCCTCTGAAAGAGTGTCAAACCCCCGTACTTCCCCGGTAAAGATACGGGCAAAATAACCGCTTCTTCCTTCTTCTTCCAGCGCAAGCGTCCGGTTTTCCTCAAATAACACAAGCTTTACCCTGGGACGCTTCATAGAACCATTTTTTATAGTTCCCTCATAGGCAAAACGGTATTCATTTCTTTTTACTTCATCGCTGGCTGTTACCAGTTTCAGCTTTTCGTTGACAGGCTCGCTTGTATAAGTGATGGGTTCCGGTCTGGCTTCTTCATAAAATCCGCCTTCTGTAAGCGCCACACAGGATAAATCGATCCGATTCTCCACAATAGAGACATCCGTCACATATTTTCCTTTGGATGCATAATCAAATTCCCGCACTTCATTGCCATAATGATCCCGGATCACCACTTTATATAAAGGCAGTATCCGGCGCCCTGCCAGATCTGTGCGGATATCTTCCTTATAAGCCGCTCCATAGATAAAATCTTCTTCCATAAAACCAAGCGCCTGAAGCATCTCACCCTCGCCGGTAGTGATCTCATTGATCACACCGGTTCGGGTATTTAAAAGACTGATGGCCGTCCCGTCCGGATCCCTCCAGGCGGCCAGGTGTCCGTCATTGGATACTTCCAGTTCCTCTTCCCCGACATTTTGGGACAGCACGGTCACAGAAGCGTCGGAAAGGTCGATCTGCAGGATCATGTCCCGGTAAGACAGCCAGGCCGTCCCGTTCTCATTGACAGCCGCCAGGCTTCCGATCTCCTCTTTTAACATCTGATACGGATAATTTCCCTGCAGGAAGCACCGTTCCTCCACCGTATTTAAAAGCGCGTCATAATGACAGAATAAAACGCCGGTTCTTCCTTCATAGCGTCCCCGGTTCATATAACCGTACACAAGAAAATCCATACTTCCGGAATCTTCCACTTCCAGAATACGAAAATCGTGGGCGTTATAAAGTCCTCTTTTGTCATCCCCGTCCGCGAAACCATAGACCATGCTCAGACGGTTCTGCCCGAAATCATAGCTCCAGAGCTGCCCCTGCTGCACAAAGCCAATGACATTTTCCTCATCATTTTTGCGGAAGTTAATTTCCCTTCCCTGAATGCCAAGGGATATCCTGCCGTCCTCCACCAACTGCCTGTCCGGCGTAAAAATATGCTCCGCCGTCCGGTCATAGGCCAGCAGGTACATGCGGCCGGAAGTATACTGGACACAGAACGCCTCCGACACCTGATAGAGCTCCTCTGTCTGGATATTTTTCAACCGGTATTCCATGACCAGAGATACCTTGTCCCCATGAAAATCCGTATACTGAATCTGCGGCTCTTCCACCTGCTCCACCTGCATATCCCCCCATGTAACAGGGCCGGAATTGGAATGAATATTTACATATCCCAGATTCTTTCCGTCCATGGAGCCGTCCACTTCCAGATATCGATACAAATCCCCGTTCTTCTGCAAAGTCATCTCATGAAATGACCGCGCGAAATCCACACACTCTTTTACATGATTCTCCCCCAGATAACAGAGCTGAGAATAATAACAGATCTCTTCATATGCGTCAGTAGCCATCTTTACGATCAACAGGTATTTTTCATTTCGTTCCATCAGATCTTTAAAATCCAGCGTAAAACGCACATATTCACCGTCGTCTTCCGTCTTAAGACTGTCCCCGTTCTCAATCAGCCTTCCCATATCGAGGCTTCGCACTTCATAAGATATGCCCTTTATACGCGCGTCGTACCTGTCTACAGCCAGACTTAACAGATGATCCTGTGAAAGGCCCAGGACAGAATCTTTCATATAGCTTCCATCCATGGCCCCCACATATCCGTGCATCTCATTGTACTTTTGTCCGTCTTTCTCCGCGTAAACCACCGGCAAAGTCGCCTGTGCCATCGCCGCGGTCATATCGCGGTTTCCCATCCGGGTCGCATAGTTCATAAATCCCACACCTGCCAGAAAAGCAAGCAGGACCGTTATACTTTGTATGATCAGTCTTCTCATGATGTATTCTCCAAAAATGCTGTGGATTTTATTGTATCAGCCTTTTTTTATGGGGTCAATATACGGTTTGGACAAAACGCCCCCGGTTTCTTCTTCTGCGCCGGATCATCTCCTGCAAAAGCAGCACGCCGATTAAATCCTGTACGTCTTTCAAGTCCGGTTCGCGGTTTCCGAAACTTTCGCCGGCTTTGGCAAGGTCCCATACTTCCGACGCTTTTTTAAGCAGAGAAAGCTGATCCGGGTATTCATCGTACATCATACTTCCGGGATATTCAAGGCGGGCGCACACTTCCTCCACATAAGGCTGCAGGCGTCTGGCCATCAGAGGATACAGTTCCCGCAGGCGCTTAACATCCAGCTCTTCCTCCATCCGCTCCGGCAGATTCCACATATTCCAGTAATTCATCTGACTGCCGTACGGATAAAGCCATGGAAACACCCGCTCCTGCGCATACATTCCATAGGGATTCCATTCCCTGTTGTCATTCATGAAATCCAACTCCATTTCTGTCTGTCTTATATAATACTTATATGCAAAGATGAATTTCAAGGTTCAGAAAATCCGACATAAGAAAAAAGCGGGGCAGTTCACTCCGCTTCTTCGTATATCTTTACCGCCTCCGAAAGCAGCCATTCTTTTTGATTGCATCCGGGCTCCAGGATTACTTTTTCCAAAAGAGCATTTAATATTTCGCCAAGTTTCGGCCCTGCCGGAATACCGATGTCCATCAGATCCCGCCCGGTGACCTGAAGCTGCTTTAATGTCACACAGTCCTGTTCCGCAAGGATCCGGTCATAGAGCCTGTGCATTTCTTTAAGCACCGCCAGCTTGGGCGTCTGGGTCTTCGGATTCTGGGCCAGAATATCCGCCTGCTGAACACTTAAATACATAGGGAACAGTTCCTTCCCGATCCGGTGCAGCGCCTTTCGCACACCCACGGGTGTAAGATTCGGGTGATAGTCATGATAATAAACCAGCTTCTCCACCTGACGGATCGTGTCGTTGTCAAATTTAAGCCGTTTTAACGCTTTTTTGGCAAGTTCCGCGCTGACTGTCTGATGTCCGTGAAAATGATCGATTCCATCGGCTCCTGTGGTCTTTACCGCGGGCTTGCCAAAATCATGAAACAGCACCGACAGCCTCAGTATCTTATCCGCAGGCGCCTTCATAAGCGCATGAATCGTATGCTCCCCCACCGAATAGATATGGTGAGGATTGTTCTGCCCGCAGGCCATGCACGCGTCAAATTCCGGCAGAAATACGCCGGTCATTCCGGTCTCATAGGCGTCCCTGATCCGCTCCGGATGAGGCGAGACCATAAGCTTTATCAGTTCTGCCTGGATGCGCTCCGCACTGACCCGGGACAGATTCTGATGCAGGCTTACGATCGCTTCTTTCGTGTCTTCCTGTAAAGAAAATCCCAGCTGTGCCCCAAAACGCACAGCCCGAAGCATCCGAAGGGCATCCTCCGTGAAGCGTTCTTTTGCGTTTCCCACACAGCGGACGATCCCCCGCCGCAGATCTCCCATGCCGTCAAAGACGTCCACCAGCCCTTTTGACTCGTTATACGCCATGGCGTTGATGGTAAAATCCCGCCTTTTCAGGTCTTCCAAAAGGCTTTTCGTAAACTGCACCTGGCTGGGATGGCGGCAGTCCTCATAGGTTCCGTCCACCCGGTAGGTGGTCACTTCAAAACCCTCGCCCGCCAGCATGACCGTCACCGTCCCATGCTGGATGCCCGTATCGATGGTTCTTTTGAAAAGCGCCTTCACCTGCAAAGGAGACGCGGACGTGGTAATATCCCAGTCCGCAGGCTTCCTTTCCAGGAATACGTCCCGGACGCATCCGCCCACGGCGTAAGCTTCATGACCGTTCGCTTCCAGCACGCCAATGATCTGATTCACTTTTTCCGGAATATTGATCTTTTCCACTCTTTTTATCCTTTAATATGCTTTTCCCCAGTAAACCAGCTTTTTGGCAGGTTTTCCGCAGCAGACGCAGGTGTCTGCTATTTTATGCTGTTCAAACGGCATACAGCGGCTGGTAGCCGTGGTATCCTCTTTGATCTTGTCTTCGCAGGCCTGATCTCCGCACCACATGGCTCTTACAAAGCCCGGCTTTACATTGATCGTTTCCACAAACTCTTCATAAGTCGTCGCGTCATAAGTATGGGCGTCTCTGTGGTTACGGGCGCGCACAAACATCTCTTCCTGCATGGTTTCGAGGACTTTCGTCAGCGTATCTTCCAGTTCATCCAGGGATACGAATATCTTTTCTCTGGTGTCTCTGCGGACGATCACAGCCTGGTTCGCCTCTATATCCTTGGGACCGATCTCAATACGGGTGGGAATTCCTTTGATCTCCTGCTCCGCGAACTTCCATCCGGGACTCTTATCCGAATCATCCACTTTCACTTTAAAGCCTTTGGACAAGCGGTCTCTTAATTCATAGGCTTTGTCCAGTACGCCCTCTTTATGCTGAGCCACCGGCACGATGACCGTCTGGACAGGCGCGATCCTGGGCGGCAGCACCAGTCCCGAATCGTCGCCGTGTACCATAATGATCGCGCCGATCATACGGGTCGTCATCCCCCAGGAAGTCTGATGTACATATTTTAACTGGTTGTCTTTGTCTGTATACTGAATGCCGAACGCTTTCGCGAATCCGTCGCCGAAGTTATGGCTGGTACCGGACTGCAGTGCCTTGCCGTCGTGCATCAGCGATTCTATAGTATAGGTGGACTCGGCGCCCGCGAACTTTTCTTTCTCCGTCTTTTGGCCGCGGATGACCGGAATTGCCAGCACTTCTTCGCAGAAATCCGCATAGAGATTCAACATCTGTACGGTTCTTGCTTCCGCTTCCTCAGCGGTCGCGTGGGCCGTATGGCCTTCCTGCCATAAAAACTCCCTGGAACGCAGGAAAGGTCTGGTCGTCTTCTCCCAGCGAACGACCGAACACCACTGATTATAGACTTTGGGGAGGTCTCTGTAAGAATGGATCTCGTTGGCGTAAAAATCGCAGAACAGAGTCTCCGAAGTGGGGCGCACACACATACGCTCCTGCAATGGTTCCATCCCGCCGTGGGTCACCCACGCCACTTCCGGCGCGAACCCTTCCACATGGTCTTTCTCCTTCTGAAGCAGGCTCTCCGGGATAAACATGGGAAGATATACATTCTCCACGCCCGTTGCCCTGAATCTGCGATTCAGTTCGTTCTGGATATTTTCCCAGATCGCATAACCCGCCGGTTTGATCACCATGCAGCCTTTCACGCTTGTATAATCGATCAGTTCCGCTTTTTTTACTACATCTGTATACCACTGGGCAAAATCTTCTTCCATCGAAGTGATGCCCTCCACAAGTTTCTTGTCTTTTGCCATATCCAATATCTCTCCTTATTAAAAATTCCGCCATTGCTCCCGCACCCAGGAATGGCAGATTTTTGCTTTATAAACTGAATTTTATTGTAAAAAGGATTTTATGGTTTGTCAAGTGCGGATGAAAGATACAGGACGGTTTAATTTCCAATACTTATCTGCCATAATTCCCGCCGCCATTACAAATACTGTATCTGACGGAGGTGACGCTATGAATCAGCGGACTAAACTTTATTTTCAGAAAACGGCGATCCTGCTGGCGGTTTATCTGGGGCTTCGTTTTTTTCTTCCGATCGTCCTGCCCTTTTTTCTTGCGTGGATGACCGTAGGTTTTCTTGTATTTTTAAAAGACAAACTCCATATGCGTCTGCTGCCTCTGAGCGTATGCTATATTCTGCTGTTTCTCGCCCTTTCCTGCGCATCCGTCCTGTGCGGGTGGTATCTGCTCTATGAGCCATGCTGCCGGCTGCTGCCGGTCTGCCAAAGCTACTGGGAACAGTTTTCCGGATATTTCGCCTGGATCACCCAGCCCTTGTCCGGACGGCTTGTGGAGACCCTGCCGTCCGCTTTTTCCTGTATGTTCGGCATCTTTTTATATCTTCTGTCCGTCCTTCTTTTTGCCCGGGACTGGGACAGATTCCATCGGCTGCTCTACAAGCTCCCCTTTGCAGAACCGGTCTTCCACGCGGGCAGGCGGATCATCCGGTGCGTCAAAGGATGGATGCGGGCCCAGTTAAGAATCATGGCAGTCATATCGGCAGAATGCGCCGTCGGATATTTCTTTTTGCAGATACCGGGTTTCCTTTTCTGGGCCGCGCTGACCGGTCTTGTGGACGCCCTTCCGGTCTTCGGCACCGGCACCGTATTCTTCCCCTGGATTCTGGTGGCCGTTCTGCAGAAGCGTTACCGGCTGACTTTGTGGCTTATACTTTTATATCTGGTCACCTGGCTGACCCGGGAACTTCTGGAACCGAAACTTCTGGGCGACGGACTGGGCCTTATGCCCATCTGCTTTTTAATGTCCGTCATCGCCGGGCTTGAACTGTTCGGCGCTTTGGGACTGTTTACCGGTCCTTTCGGCGTTCTTCTTATACGGGAGCTGTGGGTGGAACTGGAAACGTCGGCTCCACCTGAAAAGCCATGGCCTTACGCGTCCGGGGATGAATAAAAACAATTTTACAGGCGCACAGGCACAGCCGGCTGCCGCCTGCGTCCGATTTTCCGTATTTTCTGTCCCCCACAATGGGAACGCCTGCATGAGCGAACTGCACACGGATCTGATGGTGCCGTCCGGTAAAAAGGCGGATCTTTAAAAGGCTTTTGTCTCCCCACGCCTGCAAAAGCTCATACTGCAGTCTGCTTTGCTTCGCACCTTTCGTCCCTGCCGGTACCACAAGGGACCTGTTGGCGCGGCTGTCTTTTACAAGGTAATCCACAAGCGCGCCTTCCTTTTGAGGAAGCGGACCGCATACCAGCGCCTGATACCATTTCTCCATCTTCGTATGCTCACCGGCCTGCCTGCTTAAATCCGCCGCGGCCTTTTCACTTTTTCCCACCAGAAAAATTCCTTCCACCGGCTGATCCAGACGGTTGACAAGCCCCAGATACGGCTTTTTCTCCCCCCGCTCTAAAAATTCATTGCAAAGCATGCTCATTACATCCGGCACGGAAGGCTTCGCGCTCTGTACCGGAATCCCCGGCGGTTTATAAATCACAAGCAGATCTTTATCTTCATGCAGAATTTTATACTTTTCCATCTGTATCCCTTTCTCCTGCTTCACCGGCCAACCAAACGAAAACGCCGCCGGACAGGGGCAGTCTGTTCCGGCGACGCTTTCATCTATATAAAGTATATGTGAATGCAAAACAAAACTTACAGTCTTTTTAACAGCGCTTCTCTCTCCGCTTCGTAGCCCGGTTTGCCTAAGAGCGCGAACATATTCTTCTTGTAGCTCTCCACACCCGGCTGGTTGAACGGATTTACACCCAGGAGATATCCGCTGATCCCGCATGCAAACTCAAAGAAATAGAACAGTTGTCCCAAAGAGAACTCGTCCTGTCTCGGGATCTTCACCATCAGATTGGGAACCTCGCCATCCGTATGGGCAAGGATCGTTCCGTTCATGGCGTTCTTATTGACAAAGTCCATATTCTTTCCTGCCAGATAATTCAGGCCGTCCAGATCCACCGGCTCCTCAGTCATAACGATCTCCTGCTCGCACTCTTCCACAGAAAGAACCGTCTCAAACATGATCCTCGCGCCGTCCTGGATAAACTGTCCCATGGAGTGCAGGTCTGTCGTCAGATCGACAGACGCCGGGAAGATACCCTTTTTGTCCTTACCTTCGGACTCGCCGTAGAGCTGCTTCCACCACTCGGAAATATAGTGAAGGCTCGGCTCATAATTCGCCAGCACTTCGGTGGATTTACCTTTGCGGTGCAGAATATTGCGGATCACCGCGTACATAACAGCGTCATTTTCCGCATAAGGTGTATTGAGCGCCAGGTCGCGTCCGCTGGCCGCGCCTTCCATCAGCTTTGTGATATCCGCGCCGCTGGCCGCGATGGGAAGAAGACCCACTGCCGTCAATACGGAGAAACGTCCGCCCACATCATCCGGAACGACGAATGTCTCATACCCTTCCTCGGTCGCCAGGCTCTTAAGCGCGCCTCTTGACTTATCGGTGGTAGCGTAGATTCTCTTTGCCGCGCCTTCTTTGCCGTACTTGTCCTCCAGCATTTTCTTAAATACGCGGAACGCGATGGCCGGTTCGGTGGTAGTACCGGATTTGGAGATTACGTTGACAGAGAAATCACGGTCTCCGATCACGTCCATCAGATGGCTGACATAGCGGGTGGAAATGCTGTTGCCGACAAAATAGATCTCCGGCGCTTTACGCACTTCTTTGGATACAATATTATAGAAGCTGTGTTTCAAAAACTCGATGGCCGCTCTGGCTCCCAGATAAGAACCGCCGATGCCGATCACCAGCAGCACTTCGGAATCGCTCTGGATCTTTGCCGCAGCTTTCTGAATCCTTGCGAACTCTTCTTTGTCATAATTGACCGGAAGATCGATCCATCCGAGGAAATCGTTGCCCGCTCCTTTTTTCTGAACCAGCATATCTTTCACAGCCGCAGTCTGCGCTTCCATATTTTTTACTTCATCCGCACCGATAAACTGCGCCGCTTTGGAATAGTCAAATGTTACTTTTGCCATATTGTTTCTACTCTCCTTTACTCAACGAGTGCCCTCGCGTATATAGGTATTGTACCACTTACCTGTAAATAAAATCAAGTGGATGAGCCTAAAAAGTCTGTAAGAACCTCGTTAAATATCTGTTCTTCCTCTTTTTTAAGCAAAACACCCTTATTTTCCCTGTTTTGTTCCCCTTTATGCAGCGGTTCCGCCTCCGTCTCCGCCTGAGAAAGCGTCTGCTCTGCCTCCTTAAAATCCTCATATATATGGATCTGCCTTGGATACAGCGTGTTGGAGACATAGTCCAAAAGGCACACCTGGGCCCGCTCCCACAAACTGTCTGTCTCAAACCACAGGACGGCCACACGAACCATGGTCGCCGCTGTGGCCGCCGCCAGGAAACGGTTCAGGCACCAGACTACATCCCGCTGCAGATACCACAACACCACGCTTTCCACAAAGCCGACTCCCAGAATCAGGCCTGTCCACCGCTCCGGAAGCCGCCTCCACCGGCCCAGGCGGATACCGAATTTTCGTTCCTGGCACAGATATTTCTGAACAAATACCGGTATATCATAGATCCCTACCTTTACTTCGTAACTTTTCTCAAATTTCAGCGTCATCGCCCGCAGCATCTTTCCTTTTCCGCCGCTTCCAAGAGCCGCGTCTTTGCAGAGTTCTCCGAACAGTATCCTGCGCGCCAGCGTAAGCACTATGCCCCAGATTCCCAGCGCTGTAAATTCTCCGTAGTACAACCATGCTTTGTACATAAAAGCACCTCCCCTGATATTTAGTGTTTCTCAGTATAACAGATTATGAAAAAAAGGGTAGGATAAATTGTCGACGGATTCTGACAAACGGCAGAGACGGCCCGCAGAAATATCTTATTGATCTGGATAATAGGGAAACTTTCTGATATACTGTTAGCCATAAGAACCAGAAAGGAGAGACAAGCATGGTATATAAGACAAAAGGAACCTGCTCCCAGGCGATCAACGTGGAAGCGCAGGACGGAATCATTACAAATGTGGAATTTGTCGGAGGCTGCGCCGGCAATACCGCCGGAATCGCAAAACTTGTAACGGGGATGAAGGTAGACGACGTCATTCGGCAGCTCGAGGGAACCCTCTGCGGAACCCGCAAAACTTCCTGTCCGGACCAGTTGGCCAAGGCGCTGAAGCAGTTGAAAGAGAGTGAGTAAACGGATGGATGCGGATGTGCGGATGCCGGTCAGAAACGACGCTTTCTGGCGGCTGCGCGCATTCGTACCTGAGACGCCTTCCCTCAATTACGTCCACGAACGCTTTCAGACATAATTTTTACTGCCAATACTCCATCACTTGTTTTTTAGACACACCCGCGTATGCCTCCGTCTTAATAATAGACTGATAGGCAGAATCAAAATCAAGCTGCATTCCTTTCAGCACATCCACCAACGCTTTCAGGCCTTTCTTCTCGCCTATTTTTTCGCCGCGCTCCAACCCTATTTTCTCGCCTATTCTTTCACCCAGGATCTTACTTTCGTTCAACTCGTCTTCCATCAGTTCCCGTAAAGCTTCACACATTTTAGCGTCCTCCTTTAACTTTCCAAACATTTCTTTATTCGCACCGATAATCGCCGCCAATACCGAGTCCACCAGTTGCCTGCTTTTTTGACTTTTGCACCTTCTGGCCTGCTCGACCAGCAGCCTGGCCTTTTCCTGATCCAGCGTTCGGGTCAATGCTTTCACCCATACATACTGTCTGCCGCTTAGTTCTTTACTTACTATAATCTGTGTCGCAAAATTCGTTTTGCGCCCTATATAGTATATCCCTTTATATGGATTTCTGACCGTATAACCTTCTTTTGCAAGATCAATCAACAGTTTTTCCGGCTTTGCGTCACGAATCATAGTGATTGTCACACTATTGGCTTTGATCTCATCTACATGAGTGGCGGAAGCCTTATACAAGGCGGCATACGCATTTACTTTATAAAATGTGTCAATATTCATCGCATCTCCCGGCGATTTATATTCAAATATGTTATGCTCTTTAAAAATCCGGCCAATTTTATCTTTTACCTGGTGGTCCCGAGGCTTTTTGATGATCAGCAGATCCACCTCCAGCGGCTTGGTATTCAGATTATGTTCCCTTATAAATTCAAGGTATTCTCTGTCTTCCTCTAATACAAGCTCCATGGCCGAACAAAAGGCCGGATGCCATTGCGTCTTTAACTCTTCCATCTTAAGGTATCTCCTTAGAGACATTATACCTTAGTATGATATTTTCTGCAACCGGATTTTGTGCAGCCATGCAGACTGCCGGGAACGGCAAAACATCGGAAAAGATCGTCATGCTCAGGAAATAATGATATAGCAAAAGAGGGCATTTGCCCCCGGCTTGCTGGGCTGGGGATGCCCTCTTTCAATTGTGTGAACGCTGCAACCGGTTCGTATGCCGCACCGCCTCGGCGGTGTGAAACAGTTGACTTAAAAGTTTACACTTTGTCATTAGTTACGTTTACCAGTTACAATTTTTTGTTGGATTCGGTCTGAATCCGGGTCACTTTATTCAGTTGTCGAGAGTATGGTATGTGTGGGTCGTCAGGAAAATACACACCATACGGGTTTACGAGTTACCAGCCAAATATGTACGGTTAAAAAACCAGAAATCAGGGTTAACAAGTTACAGAACAAGATTCACGGGTTACTAATTACGATGGCTTGCTTGGGATAGGACAAGCCTGAGCAGTTCGTTTTATTTGTCCACGTCAGAAACGTGCCGATTCGTTTCCAGGCAGACTTGCGTTGTTTTAAGGGGTTTCAACTTACAGTTGAATTTCGTTTGCCGAAGTATTCTGGTGATCAGTCAAAATACAAGGCGTCGGTGCAAGTTGTTGTTGCTTCTGTATAACCATCCTGGGTCACAGAATGCGCACCTCTCGCACGATGGTATTTGTTCCTTTTGATCTTAAA
Organism: Lachnospiraceae bacterium UBA7182; assembly: GCA_002491115.1. GTDB lineage: Bacteria > Bacillota > Clostridia > Lachnospirales > Lachnospiraceae > Hominiventricola. Next base: position 27,052 of record DKVI01000037.1, read on the forward strand.
TGGACCGCTGGTCACGTTCGCATAAGAATCCTTGGTTTCAATCGTGGTCCAGTAAGTATCATAGGTCGTCCAACCGCCGGTTCCGGTATCGCTCCAGTCCAGGTATACACGTACATACACCCTGTCACTTTCCCTGTGAGCAAAGGTCGTACCTGAACAAAGCGCATAACCGGTAGCTCCGTGGGTCAGTTTGCAGAGTCCTCCCTGAAGATAAGCGCCTCGGGCAATGCCATACCAGGCATCTGATACTTCATCTTCCTGTACATCATAGACATGATAGCCAGGCGGGGTAACTTCATCTTCCGCGCAAACCGTAAGACTACTTCCCAAAAGGAATATACCTGTTAAGACAAGTGTACCTTTTGTCTTCCAGTTTCGCTTCATCATATCCTCCTTTCTTTCCGGATTTTTGTAAGCTTACACTATAATAACGATTGAAAATCCGATTTTTGACACCTTCAGACATTTTTTATGACAATATTTTCAATTATTTTTTCAAATTCCTCCTGTTCCATCATTCCATTAACCAAATAATAAGTATTTAAAAACTCAAAAGAAGTCACAAAATATGTATTACCATACGGATCTTCATATTGGAAAATCTCAACTTCAAAACCACATGACATCAAAAACGCTGTATCCAATCTTACGCCATCTACCTGATAATTTATCGTAGCGTCCTCATAATCCTTGCTAATATAAACATGCAATTCTCCCTCGCCCAATCCATATCTTAATACTGCTTCATTTTCCCCATCATTTATCGTATATTTAATTAGAGCCATTTTTTCTGGTCTATACCCAAATCGAACTGGTAGGACTCCCATCTTATCTTCAATCTCCTGACAAATCTCTTCTTCATCTTCCTGACTCGCAATCGCATCCGAATTATTAATCTTCGTCGTAACTTCATCCCCACGTTCCCTGTGGAACAGCTCGGGTATATACACCTTCTTCCCACTGCTCGCCACACCCATTCCGATACACAGTACCGCCACCAGCGCCACCGCGACGAAAGTCCGGCGATGCAGGCGCTTTTTGCGGACTGCACGGCTTCTGGCCGCGATCTCCTGATGAATTGCCTCCAGCCGGTCCGCGGACATGGAGGGGCCTTCTGACTTGACCGATTCCTTTAATAATTTTTCCCGTTTTTCTGCCATGGCCATCAGGTCCTGGTCCATCTTTTCCTTCAGCCGGTCATCCATGCCGTATTTCATGCGTTCTCCATCCAATCTTCCGAATCCCGTTGACTTTTTCCCGGGGCTATATCATAATGTTAGCGGCAGGCCGTACGATACAGGCCTCACATCATGCCACGGAGGGCACAACCTATGAAACGAATTATACTTACAGGCGGCGGCACCGCAGGGCACGTCACGCCGAATATCGCATTGCTTCCCCGTCTGCGCGCGGCGGGGTACGAGATCTCCTATATTGGTTCCATGGACGGGATTGAAAAAAAACTGATCCAGGCTCAGGGAATCCCATACTACGGAATTTCCTCCGGGAAACTCCGGCGCTATTTTGATCTGAAAAATTTTACCGACCCGTTCCGGGTCCTGAAAGGCTTCTCCGAAGCGTCCGGTCTTATGAAAAAGTTAAAACCCGACGTAGTCTTTTCCAAAGGAGGCTTCGTCTCCGTACCTGTCGTGATGGCTGCCAAAAGGCGCCATATACCGGTCATCTGCCACGAATCGGACTTAACGCCCGGCCTGGCCAATAAGCTCAGTATGCCTTCCGCCACCAGGGTCTGCTGTAATTTTCCCGAGACGCTTAAATATCTGCCCGCAGAAAAGGCAGTATTGACCGGCTGTCCCATCCGGAAAGAGCTTTTGGAAGGCAGCCGCACAGCCGCCCTTACCATGACCGGATTTACGCCCCATAAGCCGGTGCTTATGGTTATGGGCGGCAGCCTGGGAGCCGCTTCCGTCAACCAGGCGGTCCGAAAAGCCCTGCCGGAACTTCTAAAAGAATATCAGGTCATTCATCTGTGCGGCAAAGGCAAACTGGACGACACATTAAAAGGAACCGGAGGATATGTTCAGTACGAATACATCGGAGCGGAACTTCCGGATCTGTTCGCCCTGTGCGATCTCGTCGTCTCGCGGGCGGGAGCCAATGCCATCTGCGAACTTCTGGCGCTTAGAAAGCCTGCGCTTTTAATCCCGCTGTCCGCCCATGCCAGCAGAGGGGATCAGATCCTCAATGCCAGATCCTTTGAGCGCCAGGGCTTCTCCATGGTGCTGACAGAAGAAGAACTGACAGAAACACATCTGACAGAAGCGATCCGGCATCTGTCCGCGCACCGGCAGGATTACATAGACGCCATGGCGTCCTGTGCCCAGTCCGATGCCATTGGCGTAATCTTAAAACTGATCGAAGAAGCCGCCGGAGCTTCCACCTGAAAAGGGACTTTTACGGGTCCCTTTCTTTATATTCTTCTTCATAGGCTTTCTTAAGCCACTTGATCGCTCTTTCTTTCCATTTGCTCACCAGACTTGGTTTGATTCCCAGTTCCAGAGCAATGGCACGATTGTCCATCCCCTCATAATAACTCATGAACAATACGTCAAACCACTGTGGTTTCTCTTTCTTCAGACGTTCCAGTACATTTCTGCATTCTCTTAAATCTTCTTTTTCCACCACGATATGACCGGGGTCCGCGTACATATCGTACAAAGTCTCATCATCTATCTCCAGTCCTACATAAGTCCTGTACTTTCCGCCTTTTCTCAGGAAATCCTTTGCCAGACGTTCGGATACCTGCAGCAGCCAGCCCGATACACATTCCGGTTTTACAAAATCCAGCCTTAAACCCAGACGAATGAAAGCTTCCTGACAGATATCTTCCGCCGTATGATATTCCACAAACAATTTGACATTGTTGATTACCAGTTCATTGTATTTCTCAAAGTAATCATCCAGACGATGATCCTTTTCATTCATAACAATAATCAACACCCTTCATCAGCCGCCCCGCAGGCGGCATATCCACATAGTTTCTCTTACTGTCCATCCACCAGCTCTTTGATCTGTTCCATCTCTTCCGGAGTCACCGTTCCCGGTTTCCAGAGGATGCCCGCGTGATCGTCCTGATAGCGGGGGATCAGATGCATATGAAAGTGAAATACCGTCTGGCCGGCAGCTTCTCCATTATTCTGCACCAGATTAAACCCGTCTGCACCCAAAGCGTTTTTCATCCTGAGCGCGATTCTTTTCGCTCTTATAAGCACTTTGGAAGCCGTCTCATCGTCCAGCTCAAAGAGATCCGCATAATGTTCTTTGGGAAGTAAAAGCGCATGCCCTCTGGTGGCCGGCCCCATATCCAGGATTACGCGAAACGCATCATCCTCATATAAAGTTGTGGACGGAATCTCCCCATTTGCGATTTTACAGAAAATACAGTCATTATTTTTCACAATATCAACCTCCTATTTAAGCTTTGCTCCCCCAGGAAGCGCTGTTTTTAACCTGTTTTCAATATTTTGTCGAATTTTGTCGAATTATGCCGAAATTTGTCGAACGATTTTATTTGCCATTTTTTGACATATCTGCTATAGTATTACCAGGGAGTGATGATATGCTGACATACGACGAACAGGAGAAAATGGAACGTCTGATGGCAAAGGACGAGAACTTCCATGAGTTGATCACCGCGATCAAGAACGACTACCATCTTACCCTGTCCCAGATCTCCCACGAGATCCGCAACCCACTTACGTATGTGGACAGTTCTATCCAGTGGATCCAGAAACTGCATCCCGAAGTAGAAGGGTTTGAATTCTGGGATCAGATGAAAAATGATATCCAGTATATAAGGATACTTCTCGATGACATCTCCGCTTTTAACAACGGAGACCAACTGAACATCAGCAAGATAGACCCCAAAGCTTTTGCCTGGGATTTAAAGGATACGCTGCTTCCTGAGCTGCTGGACAAGCACATCCCTCTGCTGATGAAGCTGGATGATACCTACCCGGATTTTTACGGAGATCCGGTTCGACTCAAACAGGTATTCATCAATCTGCTTAAAAATTCTATGGATTCCATCACCCAGCGCGGGCGTATTACCTTAAAGGCTTTCACCCACGACAAGCGCTTAATGATCGCCGTCAAAGACAACGGCTGCGGAATCCCTGCTGATCAACAGCAGAACATCTTCCGTCCCTTTGTCACACATAAGGAGAACGGAACAGGACTTGGACTTTCCATCGTCCGCCGGATTGTTCACGCGCATCATGGCACGATCCATCTGCGCTCCACCGTCGGTAAAGGGACGGAAGTCCAGGTACATTTACCACTATTGCCAACCTCTCATATTTGTATATAATTATCCCAGACGGTTTCTTAAGGGGAAGTATTTTGTCCGACTCCGCTCGCTTCCCCTTTTATGAAACCGCCCTCCACATTCTTTTCTATGATCTTTCGGATATGTTCCCAGAGGACTTCGGAGCCTTCATGGGTCCTTACGTTCCGTCCCATGATCTGGTCTTTAGAGACGCCATGCTCTTTCCAGGATTTCCCGCACGCCTGATCGGTCAGAAGCACCGGCTGTATCTTATCCAGCGTATTCGCAAATTTCGCCTCAGGGGTTTCCATTGCCTCGAACTCATCCCAAAGTGCCCGAAGATAATCTCTCTGTTCATCCGGAAGCAGGCCGTAGATCCGATCCGCCGCTTTTAATTCCCGCGCCCGTTTTGTCTCGTTTCCTCTGGTATCATACGCGTACGTATCCCCCGCGTCGATCTCCACCAGATCATGCGTCAGGAGCATCATCACCGTCTTCGCCACATCAATGGGCTCGTTGGCATACTCGCTTAACACCATACACATAATGGCCAGATGCCAGGCATGCTCCGCGTCTGTTTCCTTACGGCTGCCGTCGGCTAAATAAGTCTGACGGATAATCTCCTTCTGCCTGTCAAGTTCCAATAAAAAAGAAAGCTGCTGCTGCAGTCGATCCACAGACGACACTCCTTCCATATCACTTAAACATATTTCTAAAGTATATTCCGGCCGGGGCTTATAACAGTCGGCCGGAAACTCCGGGCCAAGGAGCCGGCTGGCTTTCCGGGGAGCCAGGATCAGCTTCTCTTTCTGGGATTTTCTAAGCTTTTTGATCCTGTATTCCAGCCGCGCGGCCATAGACCAGTCATCCGTCTCCCATACCATCTCCAGCTTCAGAATCTGCCGGCTTCTGGTATATTTTGCGCCGGATCTTTTCTTATAATAATGCTCACGAACCCGGCGCCTGATATCTTTTGTAATACCTGTATAGAGAGAATCATCCTCGCAGCGCACAATATAAATATATGCCATCAGACCTGCCCCTGCGCTGTTTTTTTAATGATAGTATAGCTCTTATGAATTGTCAATTGCAAAATCCGATTTTTTAGGGTTGTTTCACGAAG
>DKVI01000007.1 GCA_002491115.1 Lachnospiraceae bacterium UBA7182
ATTTATAAAAGTTGTAAAGTGGTGATATTATCATTATTGTTTGCTTAGCAACTTTTGACATATTGGTATTATTGGGGTTTGTCTCCTGGTGTATATGGACTTTTATGCCATTTTACAAGCTCATAGGATAGATTCCGGACCTGTCATTTATAATTAAGATACAGGAAATTTCATACTCTCCTTATGATAAAACCAGACCGAACATACCATAGCTGTTGTCCATCCCACTGGCCATGCACACCATATGCCGATGGCGGCTTTTGTCCAGGCGGAAAAGGCGAAAGCCAGACATACGCGCAGGATCAGGTCCGTGAAAGTGGCAGTCATAAACTGACGCATGGCGCTGACGCCCCGGAGTATGCCGTCGGCGGTCAGTTTGACCGATACGACAAAATAAAAAGGGGACAATATCCACAAAAACTGTCTGCCGGTCGTCAGCGCTTCGGCAGAACCCTGTTCCAGAAACAGAAGGAGCAGAACCTTTCCAAAGAAGAGATACAGGATCAGGAAAGGAATGCACAGACACCAGACCATCTGAATCCCGGCGCGGAAGCATTCCCTGATCCGGTCATACTTGCGGGCGCCGAGATTTTGCGCCGTGAAATTGGAAATGCCGTTGCCGATGGTAGTAAAGGAGGTCATGACCAGATTATTCAGTTTTACCGCGGCGGAATAACCGGCGATCACAGAGGGACCAAATCCGTTGATGACACTCTGGATTAAGATATTTCCCATTGAAATAAAGCTCTGCTGCAGGATACTTGGGACGGCGATGATCAGGATTTTTTTCAATAGACGCTGATCAAACAGTGCCGGTTTTCCTGAAACCTGAATTTTTCCAAGCCTGTTCCACACCACAAGGACCGCTGCGAAACAACTGATTCCCTGGCACAGAAAAGTTGCCCATGCAACGCCCGAAACGCCCATGCCGAAGCTTTTGACAAACAGAATATCCACAGCGATATTAGAAAGAGAAGACGCCGCCAGAAAATAAAAAGGCGTCCTGGAATCGCCCAGAGCAGAGAAAATACCGGTTGCGATATTGTAGAAAAATACAAAGGGCAGCCCCCATATATAGATATCCAGATACAGTTTTGAGTCCGGTAATATTTCTTCCGGTGTCCGGATCAGACGCAGCATCAAGCCGCATCCGCCGATACCCGCCAGCATCAGCGCGCCGCAGAGAACAGCGCTGAAAATGCAGGCTGTGGATACGGCGGTTTTTAATTTACGGTATTCTTTTGCACCGAACAACTGGGAAACGATAACAGAGCATCCCATATTGCAGCCGAAGGCAAAAGCGATAAAGATCAGTGTGATCTCATAGCTGTTTCCCACCGCCGCCAGCGCGTTTTCGCCGATGAATTTACCTGCTACCAGGCTGTCCGCTATGTTGTAAAGCTGCTGAAACAGAACGCTTCCAAACAAAGGAAGACAGAATTTCCATAACATGGTTCCGGGTTTTCCCGTTGTCAGATCTTGATTCATAGTATCTTATCCTTTCCCCTGGCAAAACAGACACATACATGCCGTTTCGCGGTTTACATCTTTCTGAATGTGTATTATAATACGCCTCATAAGATATGAAAAATATATATAATATATAAAGGATATATAAAAAATATATGGATATTAATTTTGAATACTATAAAGTCTTTTATTTCGCGGCGAAATACGGGAATTTAACGAAAGCCGCCATGGCGCTGGGGAGTAATCAGCCCAATGTAACACGGATGATGAAGTTGTTAGAAGGACAACTGAACTGCCGGTTGTTTGTTCGTGAGGCAAGGGGGATCAGTTTGACAAAAGAAGGAGAACTGCTTTATTCTCATGTTGAGATCGCATACAGGCATCTGCTGAACGCGCAGGAGGAACTATGCAGGCAGGATGCGGGGAGAGGCGGAACCGTTGAAATAGGGGCGACGGAAGCGGCGCTGCATCTGTTTTTGTTACATGTATTGCATGATTTTAAGATGGCATATCCCGCGATCAAAATCAAAATCCATAATCATACGACGTGGGATACATTAAAACATCTGATGAACGGTAAAATGGATCTGGCAGTTATCACAACGCCTTTTGAAGTGCCTAAGACATACGCCTGTGTAAAAGCGCTGGACTTTCACGAGATACTGGCAGGCGGCATGCAGTATGCAAACCTGTGCGGAAAATTACTGAAATTACAGGATGTCAGGGAATACCCGTGGATCGGACTGGGCAGGGGAAGCGCGACGTACCAGTTGTATAAAGATTTTTTCATCAGTCATAAGATCGATCTGGAGCTGGATATGGAAGTGGCAACGTCCGACCTCATGCTGCCGCTGATCGAAAATAATCTGGGAATTGGTTTTGTGCCGGAGAAACTGGCTTTACCCTATATAGAAAAAAAGAAAATGGTACAGATACCTCTGGACTGTGATATCCCCCAGAGGTCCATACAGATTGTTCTGGACAAAGGGCGCGGGAGAAGCCTGGCGGCGGATACCTTTTATAAATATTTAAAATCACAAGGCAGCGCCCGTCAGGCCGCCCTGCAGGATGCAAAAAGCGTGATTGCGCCTGGCGCCGACGGGGAAAATTGATTGGAAAGTTCCTCCTGCGTATGTTATAATAGGGCAGCGAAAGAATCGGAATAATAAAAATCATTTGCCGGGGAGGTGTTAAGCACATGGCCAGGACCATAAGCATTGGTTGTCAGGACTTTGAGACACTTAAGGAGAACAAGGAGAAAAAATCATATGGAGCAGAACAGCAGATGCTATCAAGCCTATGTTGCAATCTTAAATAAGGAACTGGTTCCGGCTATGGGCTGTACAGAACCCATAGCGCTTGCCTACTGTGCAGCGAAGGCCAGGGCAATACTGGGGGAAATGCCGCAAAAGGTGCTGATAGAAACCAGTGGGAACATTATAAAAAATGTAAAGAGCGTGATCGTCCCTAACACCAGCGGAAAAAAGGGGATCGAGGCAGCGGCGGCGATCGGTATTACTGCCGGGAACGAGGACGCAGGATTAGAAGTATTGAGCCATGTGACAGAGGAACAGAAGGCAGAACTTTCAGAATATATGGATCATACCGAATTTTATGTAAAGCAGGCCGAAAGCGATCTTTTGCTGGATATCATTATAAAGGTATATAAGGGCAGTTCCCATGCCACAGTCCGTATCGCGAACTCCCATACAAATGTGATATACATAGAAAAAGACGGGAGCGTCCTTTTAGACAAAGGGATAGAAGAACAGGCAGAAGAAGACCTGCCGGAATACAGTCTTTTGACGGTGCAGGATATTTGCAAATTTGCCAGGGCCGTGGATCTGGAGGATGTAAAGCCGGTTCTGGACAGGCAGATCGCGTATAATACGGCGATTTCGGAAGAAGGTCTGAGAGGGAATTATGGCGCCAATATCGGTTCTGTCTTATTGGAAACCTATGGAGACGATATCCGAAACCGGGCAAAGGCCAAAGCGGCAGCCGGGGCCGACGCCAGGATGAACGGCTGCGAGATGCCCGTGATTATCAATTCAGGCAGCGGGAACCAGGGAATGACGGCGTCCCTTCCGGTCATCGAATATGCAGAAGAACTTCAGGCAGAAAAAGATAAGCTTTACAGGGCGCTGGTGATCTCCAACCTGACGGCGATTCATCTAAAGACAGGGATCGGCAGGCTGTCCGCGTACTGCGGGGCGGTCAGCGCGGGTGCAGGCGCAGGCGCGGGGATCGCTTACTTAAGAGGCGGCGATTATGAGGAGATCGCCCATACGATTGTCAACGCGCTTGCGATTACCTCCGGGATCATATGCGACGGCGCAAAAGCTTCCTGCGCGGCGAAGATCGCGACCGCTGTGGATGCAGGTATCTTCGGATATGATATGTACCTGAAAGGACAGCAGTTCTACGGCGGGGATGGTGTCGTATCCGTCGGTGTGGAGAATACGATCCGGAATATCGGGCGTCTGGGAAAAGACGGCATGCGGGAAACTGATAAAGAAATTCTGGATATTATGACCTGTGTGGATTAAACAGCATAAGATATAATATAGTAACTGACTTCTTGAACAAAAGCTTCGGAAGTCAGTTTTTAAGTTGGGAGGAAGATAACCTGATGAACTGGGAATTTATGGCAGAATATCTGCCGCTGTATCAGAAAGCTGCCTGGCTGACACTGCGGATTGGGGCGGCGGGCGTGGCGGGCGCTTTCGTGGTGGGACTGATCTGCGCTGTGATCCAGTATGAAAAGATTCTGATCCTGCGCCGCATCGCGGCGGTATATATTGAACTGAGCAGGAATACGCCGCTGCTGGTGCAGTTGTTTTTTCTGTATTACGGACTTCCCAAGATCGGCATTTCCACAGATGCCGCCGCCTGCGGAGTCGCGGGGCTTACATTTCTTGGGGGAAGCTATATGGCGGAAGCACTAAGAAGCGGTTTTGAGGCAGTATCCAGGGTTCAGACAGAGAGCGCGTTAAGCCTTGGGATGGACAAAAGGCAGACCATGCAGTATGTGGTTTTACCTCAGGCTTTTTCCACCAGCGTTCCCGCGATCATGGCGAATGTGATCTTTTTATTAAAAGAGACCAGTGTTTTTTCCGCCATCAGTATCATGGATTTGATGTTTACGGCGAAAGACCTGATCGGCCTGTACTATAAGACGACGGAAAGCCTGTTTTTGCTGGTGGTATTCTATCTTTTCATCCTGCTTCCTGTGTCTTTGCTGGGAAGTCTTCTGGAAAGGAGGCTGCGTTATGCCGGATTTGGGGCTTGAGGTCCTGCTTAAAGGAAAGAATCTTGCCAGACTTTTTACGGGGCTGGGAGTTGCTTTAAAGATCAGTCTGGCGTCTGTGCTGATCAGTCTTCCTCTGGGAATCCTTCTGGGGGTGTTGATGACATGGAAACATCCGCTGATCAGGGCGGTCCTTCGTATCTATCTGGAATTGATCCGGATCATGCCTCAGATGGTGCTGTTGTTTCTTGTATTTTTCGGAACCACGAGAGTGTTTGGATGGGATCTGTCCGGGGAAAGCGCGTCGGTTATTGTATTTTCCCTGTGGGGAACCGCGGAGATGAGCGACCTGGTGCGCGGCGCTTTGATCAGTATTCCCGCCCATCAGTATGAGAGCAGCGCGGCGCTGGGGCTTGGCAAAGTGCAGACTTATCTGTATATTATTGTTCCCCAGACGCTTCGCAGGCTGATCCCTTTGTCCATCAATCTGATTACCCGGATGATCAAGACTACCAGCCTGATCCTGATGATCGGTGTGGTGGAAGTGCTGAAAGTAGCCCAGCAGATCATTGAAGCCAACCGTATGTCCAGCCCGAACGCGGCGTTCGGCATCTATCTGGTAGTATTTTTTCTGTATTTTATTGCCTGCTGGCCTGTCAGCCTTGCGGCGGGATATCTGGAAAGGAAATGGAGGTGAGTTTTGTGTCAGAACCATTACTTATTGTAGAACACCTTGTCAAACGCTTTGATAACAATCTGGTCCTGAATGATATAAGTTTCGCAGTCAGAAAGGGAGAGGTCGTCGTGGTGTTGGGACCGAGCGGATGCGGGAAAAGTACGCTGCTTCGGTGTATCAATGCATTGGAGCCGATCCAGGGCGGAACGGTCCGGCTTAAGGAAGAAAAGGTAGATCCGGACAGCAGGGAGATCACCCTTCTTCGTCAGAAGATCGGGATGGTTTTCCAAAGCTATGATCTGTTCCCGCATCTGACTGTGATGGATAACATCCTGTTGGCGCCTGTAAAGGTGCAGAAAAGAAGAAAAGAGGAAGTAAAAGACGAGGCAGAAAAGCTTCTTGCCAGAGTAGGACTTGGCGAAAAGGCGGACAGTTTTCCCAGACAGTTGTCAGGCGGCCAGAAACAGAGAACAGCGATCGTCCGCGCATTGTGTATGCATCCGGAGATTCTTCTGTTTGACGAAGTAACCGCCGCGCTGGACCCGGAGATGGTCCGGGAGGTGCTGGATGTTATACTGGATCTGGCAGCCCAGGGGAGGACCATGATCATTGTAACCCATGAGATGCAGTTTGCCCGCGCGGTGGCCGACCGGGTGCTATTTCTGGACGGAGGGAAGATTATGGAAGAAGGTCCGCCGGAACAGTTTTTTGCACATCCCGCCACAGAGAGGGCAAGGCAGTTTTTAAGCACGTTTACATTTCAGGCAGTGAGAACTGCACACAGAGACAGCGCAGACCTTACATAAAGCGGATGCGGACTGGATAGAAGAGGAGATGAAGAGGATGAAAAAATTATTTGTAAAAAGAATCGTTGCTTTGGCAGCAACCGTAACAGTTGCGTTTTCGGCGGCGGCATGCGGAAATTCCGGCGCGGCAGCGGGAAACGGCGATGCGGCGCCTGCGGGGAGTGAAGCGGCAGAGAAAACGAACGCGGTATACCGTACGCTGGATGAAATCAAACAGGGCGGAACCATCCGCATCGGTGTATTTTCCGACAAGAACCCTTTTGGCTATGTGGACGAGAACGGCGAGTATCAGGGATATGATGTCTACTTTGCCAGAAGGCTGGGGGAGGACCTGGGGGTGGATGTGGAGTTTGTCTCCACAGAAGCGGCGAACCGGATCGAGTATCTGCAGACCGGAAAAGTGGATGTGATCCTGGCGAATTTTACAGTGACCAAAGAGCGCGCGGAGGAAGTGGATTTTGCGTTGCCCTACATGCATGTGGCGCTGGGGGTGGTTTCTCCTGACGACAAAGTCGTGGAAAGCCTGGATGGCTGGGACAGGGAAGAGCAGATGATCGTAATCTCCGGTACGACGGCGGAGACTTACCTGACAGAGAACTATCCGGATATTCCGCTGCAAAAATACGATTCTTATGCGACGGCGAAAAATGCCCTTGAGAACGGCAACGGAGCCGCCTGGGCCAATGACAACACGGAAGTGATCGCCTTTGCCATGCAAAGTGAAGGGTATACGGTAGGCATCCCGGAACTTGGCAGCCAGGATACCATCGCGCCTGCGGTATCGCTGGGAAATACGACTTTATTAGAGTGGATCAACGAGGAGATCCGGCTCCTTGGCAGCGAGCGGTTTTTCCACGCGGATTATGAGGCCACGCTGGCGGATACTTACGGTATGGACTACGAAGAAAGCCTGGTCGTGGAGGGAGGGGGTACTCAGTAGAATTTGGCATAAAAATGTAATTTCTCTCCCACAATATAAAGAATATCAGAAGTTTTTGGAATATGATTCCAAAAACTGTTGATAATTTCTGTTTTTTTGTATAAGATATACTTAAACAGGCGGAGAAAAGAAAGGAAACAGGATGACAGGAAAAAGAATAGAACGGACGGAATACCTGAACAGGCTGATTGCGTGGAGAGACAAGCGCCTGATTAAAATTATAACAGGCATCCGAAGATGCGGGAAATCAACCTTGATGGAGATTTATCAGGACTATCTGCGTGGGCAGGGCGTACAGGAATCGCAGATTATTTCCATTAATTTTGAAGATTTTGACCTGCGTTCTCTGCGGGACCCAAATCGGCTTCATGCTTATGTAAAAGAGCAGGCAGTTCATGGGAAGATGACATATGTTTTTCTGGATGAGATTCAGCATGTGAAGGATTGGCAGGATGTGATCGACAGTCTTTATATAAAAGAGAATCTGGATCTTTATATTACAGGTTCTAATGCATATCTGTTGTCAGGAGAGATTGCTACGCTGATTTCGGGCAGATATGTGGAAATTCGTATGCTGCCGCTTTCTTTCAGGGAATATGTGACGGCAACAGATGCGATGGACCGTCTTTCCCAAGGCTATCTTGACTATATAGAGAACAGTTCTTTCCCATATGCGCTGGAGTTAAGAGGGCATGTAAGGGAACTTTATGATTATCTGGAAGGGGTTTATCATACCGTTGTGGTGAAGGATCTGGCTGCCCGCAAAAAGATACCGGATGTGATGATGCTGGAAAGCGTCGCAAGATTTATTTTTGATAATATTGGCAGCTCTTTGTCTACCAAACGGATTGCGGATACCATGACGTCCTCCGGCCGAAAGATTGACGTCAAAACGGTGGAACGGTATGTGGACGCCCTCATGGAAAGCTTTATTGTCTATCAGGCAAAACGGTATAATATCAAAGGAAAACAATATCTGAAAACACTGGAAAAATATTATGTAGTGGATATTGGCCTTCGGCGCCTTTTATTGGGCAGTCGTTCTACGGATGTTGGACATATTCTGGAAAATGTCGTATATCTGGAACTGATCCGAAGGGGATATGAAGTGTATGTGGGAAAGGCAGAGGAACTGGAAGTAGATTTTGTGGCGATGGATCGCAGACGGACGACTTACTTTCAGGTGGCGGCCTCGGTACGGGATGAGCAGACTTTAAGACGAGAGCTGTCTTCCCTTCAGAAGATCAACGATCATTATCCTAAATATATTTTGACATTGGATGAGGACCCGGAAGCAGACTATGAGGGAATCCGCCGTGTGAACGCGCTGGAATGGCTTGTGGGGAAAGTAGAATGAACAGGGGATTATATTGAAATATATGAGGAGACACCCATGACTTTAACACAGCTGCATTATCTGCTGGTGATCGCAGAGACAAACTCTTTAAATAAGGCTGCGGAACTTCTATATGTGTCGCAGCCTTCTTTGACCAACGCTATCAAGGAACTGGAAAAAGAGCTGGGTATTACCCTGTTTTACCGGAGCGGAAGAGGGGTCACGCTGACCAACGACGGAACAGAATTTCTGCTGCACGCCAAACAGCTTTACGGGCAATATGAGAACATTCTGGAAAAATACGGAAAAGGCGGTTCTTATAAGAAGAAATTCGGCGTATCCACCCAGCACTATTCGTTCGCGGTAAAGGCGTTTGTGGATATGGCGCGGCAGTTTGACATGTCCAAATATGAATTTGCCATCCGGGAGACGAAGACGGCGTCAGTATTAAGCGACGTCAGCACCATGAAAAGCGAGATCGGCGTGTTATACCTGTGCGATTTCAACCGGAAATCCATGAAGAAGCTTTTAAGTTCCGCGGGCCTGGAATTTCATCATCTGATCGACTGCCAGGCGTATGTGTATATATGGAAGGGACATCCGCTGGCTAAGGAAAAGTCCATCTGTTTTGAACAACTGAGAGATTACCCCTGCCTGTCCTTTGAGCAGGGAGATAACAGCTCTTTTTATCTGGCAGAAGAGATCCTGTCCACCAACGAATATTCCCGGATGATCAAAGCCAACGACCGGGCTACCATGCTGAACCTGATGGTGGGGCTTAACGGTTATACGCTCTGCTCCGGGATCATCTGCGAGGAACTGAACGGAGACGATTACCTTGCCGTGCCTTTTGAAGATGATGAGCGGAATCAGAACAGCGTCATGGAAATCGGGTATGTGGTAAGGAAAAACAGTATTTTAAGCCGGATCGGAGAGCTGTATGTGGAGGAGCTGAAAAAGTGTCTGAATCTTATCTGATCAGCCTGCATACATTTGACCCCTGAAAAGAATCCTGTTATAGATTCAAACTATAGCAGGATATTTTTTTTGCATATTAGACAAATAAAACCTACTATGTTAGTATGTTTACAGAAATCAAAAAACAAAAACGGTAAAAAAACGGAGGAAATAAAAATGGCAAACAAAAATATCAGGGATTCTAAAAACTGGGCTTTTGAGACAAGGCAGCTGCATATCGGACAGGAACAGGCAGATCCGGTGACGGACGCGAGGGCAGTCCCCATCTATGCGTCCACATCCTATGTGTTTCATAATTCCCAGCACGCCGCCGACAGGTTCGGGCTTCGGGACGCGGGAAATATTTACGGAAGACTGACGAACCCTACCGAGGACATTTTTGAACAGAGGATCGCGTCTTTGGAAGGCGGTGTGGCAGCGCTGGCAGTGGCTTCCGGAGCGGCAGCCATTGATTATACATTCCAGGCACTGGCAAAGTCTGGGGAACATATCGTGGCATCCAAGACCATCTATGGCGGAACCTATAACCTGCTGGCGCATACCCTGCCCTTGACCAACGGCGTAACCACCACTTTCGTGGACCCGGAAGTGGAAGGCTCTTTTGAGGCGGCAATCCAGGAAAATACAAAGGCAATCTTCGTGGAGACGCTGGGCAATCCTAACTCCAATCTGGTGGACCTGGAAGCACTTGCGAAGGTAGCACATAAACATCAGATTCCTCTGGTGGTGGATTCCACTTTTGCAACGCCGTATCTGGTGCGTCCCATCGAGTACGGAGCGGATCTTGTGGTTCATTCGGCGACGAAGTTCATCGGAGGACACGGAACGGCCATCGGCGGCGTGATCATTGACAGCGGAAATTTTGACTGGAAGGTATCCGGCAAATATCCGTGGATCTCAGAAGCGAATCCCAGTTATCATGGAGTGTCTTTTTCAGACGCGGCGGGGGCGGCTGCTTTTGTAACGTACATCCGTGCGGTGATCCTGCGCGACACCGGAGCGACGCTTTCTCCGTTCCATGCGTTTATCTTCCTGCAGGGGCTGGAAACTTTATCACTGCGTGTGGAGCGCCATGTGAGCAACGCTTTAAAGATCGTGGAATATCTGTCAAAACATCCCCAAGTGGAAGCGGTGCATCATCCGTCCCTGGAAAGTGAGCCAAGCCACGAGCTGTATAAAAAATATCTGCCCAACGGCGGAGGATCTATCTTTACATTTGAGATCAAGGGAGATGCGAAGACAGCCCAGACTTTTATTGACAATCTGGCGATCTTCTCTTTGCTGGCCAATGTGGCGGACGTAAAATCGCTGGTTATTCATCCGGCTACCACCACCCACAGCCAGTGTACAGAAGAGGAACTGCTGGATCAGGGCATTAAACCCAATACGATCCGTCTTTCCATCGGGATTGAGAAAGTGGAAGACCTGATCGCGGCGCTGGAGGCGGCATTTGAAGCGGTTAAAAAATCATGACGGAACTGTATTATATGGAAGATGATCCGGATATTGCCAGGACAGTGAAAGAATATCTGAAGAAGAAGGGCTTTCAGGTGACGGTCTTCACTACGCTTGCGCAGGCAAAACAGGCGCTGGCAACACGCGTACCCGCGCTTGTTTTGCTGGATTATACAATGCCGGACGGCCGGGGGGACAGCCTGTGCCGCTGGATTCGCAGCAATTTAAAAGACCTGCCGGTCATTTTCCTGACAGTCCGGGGAGAATCCCGGGATATTGTTTCAGGTTTTCAAAACGGCGCCGACGACTATGTGGTAAAGCCTTTTGAGCTGGAAGTGTTGTATTCGAGGATACTGGCGCTGTTAAGAAGGACCGGCAATGTGACTGGGCAATATCTGTCCTGCGGTGATATCAGAATTGATCAGAACTGCAGGGCGGTTTTCTGGCGTCTGGAAGAAGTCAGTTTAAGCGCGGCGGAATACAGCCTGCTTTTGTATCTGGTTCAGAACAAAGGAAGGACGGTGACCCGGGAAAAGATACTGGAGCAGGTATGGGACGTGAAGGGAAGCTATGTAAACGACAATACCCTGACTGTCACCATGAAGCGGCTGCGGGATAAACTGCATAAGCCTGCCTGCTTAAAAACGGTCAGAAGTGTAGGATACCGCATGGAGGATACCATATGAACAGAGAGTATGTTTGGTTTGCAGCAGGATTCCTGGCGGGAGTCCTGCTTTTTGGCTGCATTTTTTTGTACAGGAAGAGAAAGGAGGCAGTGCGTATTCAGGGGCTGATTGATTATCTGGAGCAGGTTCCTATGGGAACGGCGTCGATTCTTTCCAGCTTTAAAGAGGACGATTTTTCCAAACTGGAAGACGAGATCTACAAGACCGCAACTTTCCTCTATCAGACAAGGGATGCGGCGGTGCAGGCCAAAGACCGCTTTGCCCAAAATCTGTCCAACATCGCCCACCAGATCAAAACGCCGATCACTTCCATCTCTTTATCGATACAGATGATGGAACAGGATTTTGACAAAAGCCGTCTGGAGCAGATCAAAAGACAGCTTCTCAGGCTTAGCCGCCTGGAGGAAGGGCTGCTTGTATTATCCCGCCTGGATGCCGGGACGCTTCTTTTCCAGAAGAAGGAGACAGATGTATTTACCATACTTGTCCTGGCGGCAGATATGTTACAGGAATTGTTTGACGGATCAGGCACTTCTTTGGATATTCCGGAGCTGGGGCAGATGGCGGTGATGGTAGATCCGGACTGGACCATGGAGGCGGTGATGAACCTGATGAAAAACTGTATGGAACATCATAAGGGCGGAACGGTCCACTGTTCCTATGCGCAGAACCCGTTATACACGGAAATTCTGATCCGGGATGAAGGGGAAGGATTTGCCAGGGAAGATATCCCCCATCTTTTTGAACGGTTCTATCGGGGACAGAATGCGGCAGAGGGCGGCATCGGAATCGGACTGGCACTGGCAAAAGAAATTGTCGAACGGCAAAACGGAACCATACGGGCAAAAAACAGCCCGGAGGGAGGCGCGTGCTTTGAAATTCGATTTTACAGTCACTAAGTTGTAACTTTCATCTGCTATCATAATAAATGAAAAAACAGCGAAGGTCCGGACAGCGGCCAGATTGATTTTCAGGAGCGAAGCGGATGAAAGTCAATCTAGTACCGGGCGCTGGTAGGACCGGAGCGGTACCTAAATAGGAGGCAGCAGAATGGAGATTTTACGATGTGAGGGAGTCCGGAAAGTATACGGCTCTGGCGGCAGTCAGGTGACGGCGCTTAACGGGATTGATCTGACAGTGGAAAAAGGAGAATTTACGGCGATTATGGGGGCGTCCGGGTCAGGAAAATCCACGCTTCTGCATATTCTTGGCAGTGTGGACCAGCCCACGGAAGGTAAAGTGATCATAGACGGGACGGATCTTTCCGGCCTGAATCAGACGCAGGCAGCGGTCTTTCGGCGCAGGAAGGTGGGGCTTGTATACCAGTTTTATAATCTGATTCCTACGCTTACGGTGCGGAAAAACATATGTATGCCCCTGGCTTTGGATAAGAAGAAGCTCAATAAAGAATACTTTGAAACAATCGTCGGTTCCCTGGGTATCCAGGATAAACTGGATGCTCTGCCAGGCCAGCTCTCAGGCGGGCAGCAGCAGCGGGTTGCCATTGCCCGTTCCCTGATCTACCGTCCGGCGCTGCTTCTGGCGGACGAGCCCACAGGCAACCTGGACCAGAAAAATTCCAAAGAAATTATGGATATGTTAAAGCTGTCCAACCGCAATCTGAATCAGACGATTCTGTTGATTACCCATGACGAGAAAATCGCCCTGGAGGCAGACCGTATGATTATCATCGAAGACGGACAGATCATCAGCGATGAGAGGCGGAGGTAATTGGATATGCGTATAAAAAAGAATCATTCCTTTCCTGTATCCGTACTTGTCGCCGCCTTTATTTCCGCGCTGCTTTTATCACTTCTGTGTGCTATGTTTTATAATATGTGGAAATACGAGACGGAAAGAATCACACTGGAAGAAGGCGGTTGGCAGAGCCGGATTGCAGGCGACTTTGCTCCGGAAGAGATAGAAATCATAAAAAGCTATGCCACCGTAAAAGACGCGGCAGTCAATGAAAAGGAACACGCGGTGGACCTTTATTTTGATCCCATGAGGGCCGTATTAAAAGATACGCCCCGGATTGCCGGTCTGGTGGGACGTCCCATGGAAAATGTCTCCTATCACCATGGACTTTTGGCCATGTACCTGATCCGGGATCCGGAAGATCCGGAGCCGCGGCTGACGTTTCCTTTTTTGCTGCTTATCATGGTGACAGCGTCCCTTTCCCTGATCGTGATCATACACAACGCGTTTGCAGTATCCATGTATGCGAAGCTCCATCAGATCGGCATATTTTCCAGCGTCGGGGCCACGCCGGGACAGATCAGGCTCTGGCTTTTGCGGGAGGCGGCCGTTCTGTGTGCGGCGCCGATCCTGGCAGGAAACCTGCTTGGCATCTGGATGAGCAGAATCCTTTTGCACATGACAAACCGTCTTCTGGGAAGCGCTGCTCCCGGACAGCACGAGTCAGTGTTTGGGTATCATCCGCTGGTCCTGGCGCTGACGCTTTTGGTGACGGTGGCGACTGTCTGGATATCCGCATGGCTGCCTGCCGGAAAATTAAGCAGGATGACCCCGCTGGAGGCGATTAAAAATACCGGAGAACTTACGTTAAAACGGAGGAACAGCCCCCGTGTGCTTGCCTTTTTATTCGGCCTGGAAGGAGAACTGGCCGGAAATGCACTGAAAGCCCAGAGAAAAGCGCTGCGGATGACGTCTTTATCTTTTATCTGCTCTTTTATGGCATTTACACTGATGCAGTGTTTTTTTACCATGTCGGGTATCAGTACAAGAGAGACCTATTTTGAAAAATATCTGAATGTCTGGGATGTTATGGTTACTGTAAAAGATGAAAAGATAGACTCTTTTGAGGATACGGCCCGGATTCAGGAACTTCCCGGTGTGAAAGAGGCCGTCGTATATCAGAAAGCTATGGCAGAAAGAATGGTTGCGGAAGATGAGATCAGTGAAGAAATGCGCTTTTTGGGAGGGTTTGCCCATGCCGCCAGGAGCCAGGTGGTAAAGACAGACCAGGGGTGGCTGATCAACGCGCCCATTGTCATACTGGACGATACCAGCTTTCTGGTATACTGTGAGCAGACCGGCGCTGCGCCGCGGCTGGACGGCGCGATCATCCGGAATCAGATTCGCGATGTGACCAGTCCGGATTTTCGGCATCCGAAGTATATGCCCTATATAAAAGATACGGATACAGTAAGCCTGTTAAGACAGGCGGGAAACGAAGAAATGACAGCAGAAATCCCGGTCCTGTCTTATACGGCGGAAGTTCCCGCTCTGAGAGAAGAATATGCGTCTTTAGACCCCTATGAGCTGGTGCATTTTGTCCCGGTGTCTTTATGGAAGGAGATTAAAGGGCAGATCGGGGGGATAGAGAAGGATATTTACATCTGCATCCTCGGCAGAGAGAATGAAACTTTGGAAGCGCTTCGTGTACTCCAGGATGAAGTCGCCGGTCTGCTTGGCAGGACCCATGCGCTGGAAAGTGAGAACCGTATCCAGGAGAAAGAAACAAACGACAGGCAGATACAGGGAATGATGGCGGTCTTCGGCGGTTTTTGCGTGCTGCTTGCCCTGATTGGAGTGGGCAATGTATTTTCCAATACACTTGGGTTTGTATATCAGAGGAAGAGAGAGTTTGCCAGATATATGTCCGTGGGCCTGACGCCGAAGGAGCTGGGAAAGATGTTCTGCATCGAAGCGCTGGTGATCGCGGGGCGCCCGGTCCTTATCACATTGCCGCTGGCCGTCGCTGTTGTGGGGTATTTGCTCAGGTTAAGTTATCTGGAGGCCGAGGTGTTTCTTGCTGAGGCTCCGTTTCTGCCGATTGTCATTTTCATGCTGGCTATCTGGGGCTTTGTGGCGCTGGCTTATTATCTTGGATGGAGGAATGTGCGTAAAATCAGTCTGGCAGATGCTTTGAAAGATGATACGATGATGTAAAGAAGGAGCTTTATATAGTATAATCAGGTTGATTTCTGTAGAAAAGGAGTTGGATAGCAGATGAAACAATATATAGTGGACGCGTTTACCAGTAAAGTAGCAGGATGCTTATCATCTGCAGTGGTTTACGCCGGGCGGAGAGATCGATTTGTGCGGGCATGCGACGCTGGCCTGCATGTATGTTATTTTCCGGTTTTATGAGACAGACTGGGACAGCGTCGATTTTCTGACAAAAAGCGGAAAGCTGACAGTCAGAAGTGCGCCCGGTGGAAGTATGGAGGGGGAGCGATCTTGCCTGCGTCCTGGAGGATGTGTAGCAGGTTTTGGAAGTGTCGCCGGACTGGCAAAGGTAAAATCTTTAGATGGCCTTTTGCTTCATCTGACTGCCAGAGGAACAGAGTATGACTGCGTCAGCAGAAGCTTTGCGCCGAAACTGAATGTGGCGGAAGATCCGGTATGCGGATCAGGACATTGCCATATAGTTCCCTATTGGAGACAGATACTTGGAAAAGAAAAGATAACCGCATATCAGGCATCCGCACGCAGCGGTATTTTGTATTGCAGAATGGAAGGCGACAGGGTAGTCTTAGGAGGAAAAGCGGCGTTGTACGCGATTTCTGATATTTGTGTCAAATAAAACGAGCATATTTTTCCTCTCTTGCATCTTCCAGTTCCTGCTTGTAATCAAAATCTTCAGGCAATGTTCCGGCAAATGCCATAAGGCCTTGAAATCCCTTTAGTCTTTTTGCCTTCTCCGTGTTGGAAGCTATATTTTCTTCAGCGGGAATGAAGATATCACTGTCGGATTGCGAATTTACAAAGCGTATATACATATAGGCCGCTTCTAATTTGCGCTCTGGCATTTTCTGTAATAGCCCAATTGCTTTTTCTAAAGTTGACATAGGTATTCCTCCTGAAAATTAGAATGATACATTCCAATTTTAATCTGATCTGCAGGGAATGTCAAGAATCACATTTTTTAATAGTCATACATAATATAGCTGAAAAATTTGATGTGCTTTCTGAAAACTTTGCTATACAATGCGAAGAAGTAAATGTTTGCCGTTTTCACTATCGTCTAATGATGAAAATATCGCCATTGGCGATAAAAATGGCGATAATTATAGTGATAGAAGCAAAATTTTGTTATTATTAGAAAAAGAACCAGATATCACAGCAAAGAAAATAAGTGAGTAAACGGAAATATTTGTGTGGAGGCCGGATAAGATGAATGATTTAGACACTGTAATTTTTGCCTGTAGTTCCCTGGAAAAATACGTTATGGACGCCCAGAAGAAGATGATGACGTCCTCTCCTGTTATTCTGCTGGATAAGGCAAATCATGTAGAACCGCCGGCGATGAAAAAATGTATCATCGCCGCTGAAAACGACCTGCCGGAAACCGTTGAAACTGTTCTGGTTGCCATGGGATTTTGCGGAGGAGCCCTGGATTCCGTTTCATTTTCCCGGCGTTTTGTGATTCCCCGTGTGGATGACTGCGTCTCCTTAATGCTTCAGACGAATGATACATACAACCCGAATCCCAAGGAAGCAGGTCATTTATATATGATGGAACAGAACCCGGAGGATTTTTCCTTTGCAAAAATGTTTCAGGACAATCAGACCGGATATGAGGGGATCAGTCAGGAAACATTGTTCCATCTGTATTTCGATCAGTATACTCATCTGGATATTGTGGATACCGGTCTGAATGACTGCTATTCGGAAATCTATGTCGAAAAGGCGCAGGAAAATGCGGACTTGATCCATGCGGCGCTGGACTATGTGCAGGGCAGCAACCGGATGCTGGAAAAACTGGTAAGCGGACAGTGGGACGATCAGTTTCTGGTGGCAGAAGCCGGCCATATCATCAGGCACGGAGATTTTTTTGGATAATAGTTTGCAGAGACTTTTTTGACAAAAAAGGAAAAACCTTGTTGACAGCAATTATTATAATGATTATAATAATTATTGTAAAAAAGGAGGAAGCTATGAATAACTCGGCTGTGATCCGTAAAGAAAACAAGAAAGCCATTTACCGTTTTATGCTGGATGGGGAACAATACACGAAGCAGCAGGTTTCCGCGGGAACCGGGCTAAGCGTAGCGACCTGTAATACATTGCTTAACGATATGCAGAGTCAGGGAATCCTTTCAGGAGGAGAAAAGCTTTCAGGAGAGGTGGGGAGAAGTTCAATCCTTTACCGGATCAGGGACGACCACGAAAGCTATCTGGCGGTTCATTTTTATATGGAGCAGGAAAGAAGGCGGATAGAAACGATTGTATTTTCCCCGGTCGGAAAGATTCTGTCCAGGAAAAAAAAGACGGTGGAATCTGCGGATGGAAGACAGATCGAAGAGATGGCTGACCGGGCTGTCAGGCAGTATCCGCATACATCGCAGATCATCGTCGGCACGCCCAGTATAGCGGAGTATGGAATCATAAGGCATTGTGACATTCCGGAGCTGGAAGATGTGCCTCTTAAGGCAATGTTGGAAGACAGGTTCGGTGTGGGTGTTTCCATGGAAAACGATATGCATTATAAAGCGTATGGATATTATAAGAAAAACGGAAATCCTGATGAAGTGATTACATTAGGATATTTTCCCGCGCATATCCTTCCGGGGACAGTTACGATTCATAAAGGCACGATGATCAAAGGCGCGAACAGCTTTGCCGGTATGACGGGATTTCTTCCATATAATATCAGCCGCAAAGAGCAGTTGGCAAGACTGGAGCCGGGAACCTGCATACCATTTATTGTACAGTCTTTGTGTGCTGTCATTGTACTTCTGAATCCCGGTCTGATTGTGCTGACCGGTTCCCTGATCAACGAGGATATGTTAGAGACAGTCAGGCAGAGGTGTGAAGCGGACATCCCCCGGGAGTATATGCCGGAATTTCGGATCGTTGACAGCTTTGAACAATATTATTATGAAGGAATGTACCAGACGGCAGTGGACAGAAAGGAGATATAGAGAAAATGACAGAAAAAGAGAAATGTGCGGCAGGTATGCTGTACGACGCAAACTATGACGAGGAGCTTTTAAGAGACAGGGATATCTGTAAAGATGTCTGCTTTGCCTACAACAATACAAAACCTTCCGAGCTTCACACAAAAAAAGAGATGTTAAGAAAACTGTTCGGCAGAACGGAGGGAGAGTTTGTGATACAGGCTCCGTTCTGGTGTGATTATGGGTACAATATTGAACTGGGCAATCACTTTTATGCCAATCACAACCTGATGATTCTGGACGCGGCAAAGGTTAAATTCGGCGATAACGTGTTTATTGCCCCTGACTGCGGCTTCCACGCGGCCGGTCATCCCATCGATACGGAGCGAAGAAATCAGGGCCTGGAATACGGCTGGCCTATTACGGTTGGAGACAATGTCTGGATTGGGGCCGGCGTGCAGGTGCTTCCCGGCGTGACCATCGGCAGCAATGTGGTAATCGGGGCCGGAAGCGTAGTGACCAGGGACATACCGGATAACGTAGTCGCCGCGGGAAATCCCTGCCGGGTATTAAGGCCGATTACGCAGGACGAGATCAGCAGGGAATATCGGAAAGCCTGCCAAAAACGATAGCTGTCTGATGAGGGGACTGATGCAGAGTCCGCATGAACCAGGGCTTGAAAAAGCTTTATATGGAGAGGAGGAGTGAGATTTGAACCTTGGTATTGCAGGAAGCGGAATGATTGTTAAAGACCTGATGCAGACGATTCACAGGCTGCATTTTGATAAAATATACATTCTGGGCAGGGAAGCGTCAAGAGAAAAGGTAGAGCGGATGGTGGAGGAAAATCATCTGTCGGGCTCTTTTTATGAATATGAGAAGATGCTGGAGGCAGACGTGGATGTGGTTTATGTTGCCCTGCCCAATCATCTGCACTATGATTATGCCAGAAAGGCGCTGGAATATAGAAAACATGTCGTGATCGAAAAGCCTGTCACTTCCCATGCGGGGGAGTTGGCGGAGCTTATTAAGCTTGCCGGGGAACAGAAGAGAATGATCTTTGAGGCCATGACGATCCACTATACGCCTTCTTATCAGGCGCTGAAGGCAGATCTTGAAAAACTTGGAAAGATCAAAATAGTCAGTTTCAATTACAGCCAGTATTCTTCCAGATATGACGCATTTAAAGCAGGGACCATTCTTCCGGCTTTTGATCCGCATATGTCCGGAGGGGCGCTAATGGATATTAATGTATATAATGTACACGCGGTTTTAGGACTGTTTGGTGTTCCCCAAAGCGCCAGGTATTATGCCAATGTGGAGAGAAATATAGATACCAGCGGTATGATGCTTTACGACTATGGTTCCTTTAAAGCGGTAAGTATCGGAGCCAAGGACTGTCAGGCGCCTGTTACATCTGTTATTCAGGGAGATCAGGCAACCATTGTAATCGAGAAGCCCGTCAATCAGATGACGGAATACAGGATACTGTACCACGACGGACAGGAAGAACTTCGCCGGTTCGGGCAGGATGAACATCGGATGTATTATGAGTTTACTGAATTTATCCGCATGATAGAAGAAAATGATTTTGAGAAATGCCAGAAGATGCTGGATTTAAGCCATGAAGCCATAAAACTGATGACCCGGACAAGACGGGAGGAAGGGATCAGGTTTGAGAATGACTGGTGACAGACATAAGCGGATATAGGGTATACAATATTTTAGATATGAAAGAGGCAATCGGAGAGATAGATTTAAAGGATATTCTCTCCGATTTTTTTATTCATATTGTATTTTAAATTCTTCAGGGTTATCTTTGATATTATTTTGCATTTCGATATTTTCAGTGTTAAATTTTGTAACATATTCAAAAGAATAGGCTTTTTTACCTGCCTGAATATTTTTTTCAGAAGTAAAGATATCCACAGTAACTTTGTTTGGATATCCATTAGTATCAAATGAAAAGCGTGTACTATGAAAATCATTGTCAATGATATGCTGTATGATTTCTTTAGAACATACATCTTTATTTGATGCGATATTTTCGTCAACGATGATGCTGATGTTAAGTTCGTACCAATTATCAGAGGATATATTGTAGGATGAGATAATATCCATCTCAATATATTTTTTTGCACATCCAGATGCAATAATACATGATAAAATTAAAATTCCTAATCTTTTCATTGTTGCATACCTCACATACCTAACCAAATGGTTCGGTTTTGAATAGAGTATATCATCTAATGGTAAAATTTTAAAGAACAAATCCAACCAAACGGTGAGGTTTTATATGCATTGCAGGCGGATAAGGGATTTGAGAACAGACCATGATTTGCGGCAGGTGGATGTGGCCGAATTTTTGGGATGCCATGAAGGTGTATACCGAAGATATGAGAACGGTTTGAGAGAAATACCACTATGGGCATTGTTGAAGCTGGCAGAATGGTATGATGTCAGTGCTGATTATATACTTGGAATTACTGACAATAAGCGAAGATTTGGTGAATAAGGTTATGGTATATGATGTTTTTATGCCATAATCTTTTTTATAGCATACTATTTTGTTCATTATTGCCTAACTGAATGGTTCGGTTTTGAAGGAAAGATTTCATCTGATGGTAAGATTTAGAAGTACAGATCCAACCGAATGGTGAGGCATAAAATGTATTATAGAAGGATAAGGGATTTAAGGACAGACCATGATTTGCGGCAGATAGATGTAGCTGAATTTCTGGGGTGTCATGAAGGTGTATACAGAAGGTATGAAAATGGCTCAAGGGAGATACCGATATGGGCTCTGCTAAAGCTGGCAGAGCGATATGATGTCAGTGTTGATTATATATTGGGTGTTACAGATAATAAAAGAAAATACGGCGAATAAAAGATTATGAAATGAGTAAAAAGAGCAACTGATAGGAAGGCAGTTGCTTTTTCTTTTTGTAAGAAATTAAAAAAGAGAGTAAACGCATAAAAGCAGTTTACTCCCTACGCTTGGAAAGAATCTTATAAATCCGCCATCTTCACCATGCAAGTTTTCTTTCGGCAGGCGATGCCGTATTTCAGGATTGTGGTCATATCGTCTTCCAGGAGTTGTTCCGCGTAGTTCTTTTCCTCGATTTGTTCCAGGGCTTTTTGGCAGGCTGACTCCAAATCCCCGTTTTCAGAATATTTGAGTTCGATGATGATCCCCATGGAGACGGAATTGATCCGAATCAGGATGTCGCTGTATCCTTCACCGGATTCTGCGTTGGATCTCAGAACCCAGTCGCTCCGATAGCTTAGAAGCCCCAGGAGAATCCCGTGGTAAAAGTTTTCTTTTTTTTCCTTCCGAACCGCAGTGTCACGAATGCTGATGGTCTTTTTCAGGTAAGCGGTGAACAGCTTCTCGATGGTGTCCGGATCTTTGGCGGAAAAGGCATCACAGAAAGAGCCCAGCGTAGGCGCATCCTTTCTGGCATTTTCCTGGAACCAGGAAAGGATCTGTTCTGTGAAGATCACACGGATCTCCTGATTGGGAATTGCCAGTTCGTAGGTACCTGGAGCAGTCTTTTTTCGCCTGGTCAGATAACCGGTGGCAAAAAGAACACTCCAGAGATTGTCAATGTTGTCGTACAGCTCCCGGTAGGTTAGCTCCTCAGCAATCTTCTTTGTGACAGACAGACCGTTCGTAAGTTGATCCAGATCACTCATGGTCTGGTCTGTGGCCTTTTGGAGAAGCGTCCGGATGATGGCGTTGCCGCTGGAATTCATCCAGAAGGCTTTGGGATCAGGCTGACCATCTCATTGTAATACCCATGCTGATTTGCCTGATTCAGCGGGACATCGTATTCATCGATGAGAAGGATTACCCTTTGACCATAATGTTTATAGAGAAGATAGGACAGGGTTTGCAGGCTGTCCTCCAGTACGTCCCATGTCATAATAAATCTTTGTTGACCGGGTTTTCCGATTTTTATCATCTGTGCATACTGGTTTTTGTCTTCCTCTGTGAGCAGCTCGCTTTCCAGCAGAAAGCGGAAGCGCAATGCTTCTCTACCGATGACGGAGCACAGTTTGACAACCGCGTCTTCAAAATGATCGGCTTCCACGCTTTTCAGCGTAATGGAAATCACCGGAAATTTCCCCATGTATTTCTCGCAGAGTTCTTTTTCTTCAGAGATAGCAAGCCCGTCAAAAAGCTGCAGATCACAATCATAAGAAAAGAAAGATTTCAGCATGCTCATGTTCAGGGACTTGCCGAATCGTCTGGGGCGTGTGAAAGGATTTACTTCGCTCCAACTGTTTAAAAGCTCCGTGATCAGCCCTGTTTTATCTACATAATAAAAAATACTACGATTCAATCGTACAGACAGCAGAAGAAGAGTATGGTGGATAAAACGAATAAAAATTTCAGAGAGAGTTCTTGACAAAAGCATTATGTCAGCATAGAATAATGATTAAAGAGAAGCGGGTTTTTTGTCGTGTACAGTCTTTTACGGCTCAAGCGGGTTGCCTGTTTCTTTTTTTATGTCTAAGATATCATACAAATACATTTTTCCGTTCTCATCATGACGCACAAGCAGGGATGCGTGATAGACATTATACCGTTCTATTGTTTTATTTTCTCCATATACAGGCAGAGCAAATCGTGAATCATATCGATACCAGCCAAAAGCGGCGTTTCTGTAATGCTTTTCACTGTTATTTTTGCGGAAATGTTTACCGACAGCTATTTTTATTATTTCAGGAAGTCCCTGTACGGCATTTGCTTTAGCTGCTGCTCCTTTAAGCTTGTAAGTATAGACTGAGCCAGTATATTCATTTGGCAGATCATTTCCTATGTAAATAATGTCAGCAGTGTTTTCTATTCTATAATTATTACCGACAAAAGTTTTTAAGTAATCTTTAACATTATCCCAATTTATCAGACGCTTTCCAGAGAAATGAATGTTGTTTATCATTACTATTTTTTTCCCTTTGGTATCTTCTATGATCGTGACATTTCTATTCATTTGCGTTACTCCCGTAAAGAACCCGAAAATATTGTACAACTTGTCTTTGATTATGTAATTATACTATAAACGCTTGCTTTTGTCATCAATACTATCTATACTATAGACAGTAACTTTATTATGGCAGGTCAATGAAGGGGCGGTGAAAAATGCCTGAAAAAGAAATGCTGAAAATTTGAAGGTCATTCTTACAGCATCGGGCATAAATCTCACAGAGATTGACAGAATCAAAGAATAAGCAGCCAACAGGACAGTTTTCTTCACGGATTTTGAAGAAACCTGTCCTGTTTCAGTCAGGTCAGGTCTATTGTATACCCTTCGGAAATGATTTATAATCGGGTGCAGGGGGTACAGGAGTATGAACAGGAGAAGAGTGGATATTATCAATGATCTGGCTAATCTGGAACGTACCAGCACGATCGACCGGCTGACTGAAAAATACGGGGTTTCGTCGCGCACGATCCGAAACGACTTAAACGCCATCAATGAGCTGCTGGCGGAAGGAGGGCTGTCGCCTCTGGAACTGAGAAAGGGCGGTGAGATACACTGCTCTCTGGATTTTGTGCGGATACTGGATTGTATCAATGTGGAAGACTATTATGAATATAAGCTTTCCAGAGAAGAACGCATAAAAGTGGCAGCGGTTCTTATGGTTCAGTCTGTGGACTATATCACCTTATCTTCCGTCGCGGACAGTCTGTTTGTCAGCCGCGCGACGATTATAGAAGACCTGGGTGAGATCAAGGCGCTGATCCGCGGGCATGGCATGGAAGTGATTTCCAGCCCCAATAAGGGCCAGCGGGTGGTAGGAAAAGAAAGCAGCAAACGAAATTTTCTCCTCCATCTGCTGGAGCAGGAACATAAGATAGAAGTCAGCACCCAGGCCGGGAACCGGATCGTCATTCAGAAAATCATTAACGAACAGGAACATGTCCATAAAAGTTATCTGGACGACGCTTCCTTTACGCGGCTGAACAACTATCTGGGAATCATGATCGACCGGAATATGAAAGGCGAATATATGGAGCCGCAGCCTCAGGCAGACAGTCCCCGCTATCGTCTGGCACAGGATATCCTGAAATATATCTGCCAGTACTGTCAGATCATCACAACAGAAGACGAACTTTATTTTCTGTGTCAGCTTTTATCCCAATGCCGATATATCCGGCAGACGCATTACAATCCGAATATTGTAAAACTTCAGATGATCACGCGTCAGTTTATCCGCAGTATTTCCGAGGAACTGGAGCTGGATTTAAATATGGATTATGATTTTTTTGAAAATCTGTCCAACCATCTGGAATCTGTGTTAAAACAGGAAGCACCGTTCTTTCCGGAAAGCGAGGAAATCCGGGAAATTGTGGAAGATAATCCGGACATTCATACGGCGGTTAAAAACCATCTGCCGGTGCTGTACCAGTACTACAACCGGCCTTTCGCCGAGGTGGAGATCATGTATATAACAGTCCATGTCTGCGCGGCGCTGGAGCGAAAGAAGAACCGGGAGATCGTGTTTCATGTGGCGGTTGTCTGCCATTCAGGGATCGGAACTTCCCGGCTTTTGACGGAAAAACTGAAAAAGCATTTTAATTTTCAGGTGGTGGAAGTGCTTTCGGCCCATGAAGCAAGAAACATCACGGAGGAGAAAGCAGATTTTATTATCTCGACGATTCCGCTGAAACAATGCCGCCTGGATCATGTGGTCGTGTCGCCCATGTTTGGAGATGAGGATTATATCCGGGTGGGAAATAAGATTGATACGCTGCGCAACAGCCGGAACCTGCCGTCCCGGATCGAAGAAAGGACAGTATCCGCTAAAGGGATTTTAAAGCTTTTAAAGCCGGTTATTTACGAGGCGGTGCCGGAAAAGGCGCCCGAACTTTACGGGGAAGTACGCCGGGTGGTCCGGGATTATTTTAACCAGTCCCAGGAGGCGGATGAGGAGATCTTCGCTCCTTATCTTCATCACCTTTTGCCGCCCGACCATATCCAGCTGAATGTCCGCTGCACAGACTGGAAAGACGCTGTATATCAGTCGGCCAGAAAGCTTCTGGAGGCCGGTTACATAGAAGAGCGGTATATCGGCGCGATGATCGCCAACATAGAAGAAAACGGTCCTTATGTGGTGCTGTCTCCGGGCTTTGCCGTACCGCACGAGGGGCTGGAACAGGGAAGCATCAAAGTGGGCATGAATCTGATCCGTCTGGAAACGCCGGTGGATTTTGGCGCGGAGGAGTTTGACCCGGTGGAGTTTGTCTGCTGCCTGAGCGCGGTGGATCATAAGATGCATCTGAAAGCGTTCTTTAATCTGGTCAATATGCTGGGTAATCCTTCTTTCAAAGACGCGTTAAGAGAAGCCAGGAGCCCCCGGGAAGCGGCGGCGATCATAGAACAGTATGAATATACATTAGGAGTATAAAAAACGTATGCCCTGACAGAACCGGTCACGGCATACGTTTTTTATGCGGGGATTCGACCGGTGATTTCACAGGACCGTGAAACGGTTTCGACCAATCGGATTCTTTTCAAAAACTGTGAAATACCCTTGACTGTTTTTTGGCGGGAACCTGTGTTAAAGTATAGCCATAACAAAGGAAGAACAATTTATCGATAAAACAATCTTTCCGAAACCCGAAAACAACTGATCAAAATTCAAATTCAAAAATCAAGAAAAGGAGTCTACATAATATGGCTAAGAAAAAAGTAATCGTTGCATGCGGCGGCGCTGTCGCAACTTCCACAATCGCAGCAAACAAGGTAATGGAGCTGGCTAAAGAAAACGGAATCGAGATCGAGATCTGCCAGATCCGGATCTCCGAGATCGCGTCTAACCTGGATTCCAATACGGCTCTGATCGTACCGACTTCCAAAGTAAAACGTGACTACGGAGTACCGCTGATCTCCGGAATGCCGTTTATCTCCGGGGTGAAACTGGAAGAAACAAAGGCTGCGATTCTGAAGGTTTTAAGAGAAGAATCATAACCGGATGCAGGGAAACATTCAGACAGTAAAAGTCCCTGCGGTCCGGAGGGATGCGGGGACTTTTACAGGATTTCATAGTATGAGGAGAAGGATATGTTAAATGCAGCAGCATATGTAATCAATTATATTATAGATATGGGCGCGTCTGTTATGCTCCCGATTGTGATCGCGCTGATCAGTATCGCCATCGGCGTGAAAGTCGGAAAGGCGGTTCGTTCCGGTCTTATGATCGGTGTCGGTTTTGTGGGGCTGGGGCTGATCGTCGATATGATGAACGCGGAAGTCGGTCCGGCGGCGCAGGCAATGTCCGAACGGTTTGGGCTTACCTTAAGCGTGGTAGACGTAGGATGGCCCGGCATGAGCCCCATCACCTGGTCTTCACCGATCGCTACCGTGGCGATCCCTGTGGCCATCGGCGTAAACGTGTTGATGCTCTTACTGAAACTGACCAAAACAGTCAACATCGATATATGGAATATCTGGCATATGACTTTTACAGGTGCGATTGCCTATGCCGTGACCGGTAATTTTGCCATCGGTATCCTGGGCGTAGTGGTTCACGCGGCGGTTTCCTATAAACTGGGTGACCTGTGGGGGCCGCTTCTGACAGATTATTTTGAACTGGACGGACTGACCGCGCCTCACGGAACGTCCGCTTATATGGCGCCGTTCGCCTGCCTGGTGGACTGGATCATTGATAAGATTCCAGGGGTCAATAAGATCGATCTGACTGCCGATACCCTTCAGGAGAAAGTAGGCGTCCTGGCAGAACCGGTGGTCATCGGCGGCATCCTTGGCACTATCATTGGTTTTCTGGCAGGATATGATCCGCAGGGGGCGTTCCCGCTGGGAATCAAGATGTCGGCCGTCATGGTTCTGATGCCTAAGATTGTCAAATGTATTATGGACGGACTGATGCCCCTGACAGAGCGGGCGAAAGAGATGATGAACGCCAAATTTAACGGTGCGGAATTTTATATCGGACTGGACCCGGCTGTCCTTTTGGGAGACCCCACGGTCGTATCCGCCGGCCTGATCTTTATTCCGCTGACTTTACTGTTTGCGGTTCTGATTCCCGGCAACACGATCCTTCCTTTCGGTGATCTGGCGACGATCAGTTTCTTTATCGCCATTTCTGTTGCGGTACATAAAGGAAATCTGTTCCGAAGCCTGATCTCCGGCAGCGTTATTATGATCGTAACGCTGTTGATCACCAACCAGACCGTAGCCTGGACGACCGCGCTGGCAGTCACGACCGGCAGTATTGAACCGGGCAATCTGTTGGCAGCCATGGATCAGGGAGGCTGCCCGATCACTTATATTTTTACCGGTCTTTTTACCCGTGAAAACATATTTGGTCTGATTCTTGTAGCTGCTGTCTATGCGGTCTGCCTGGTATTCTCTGTGATGCACTCTAAAAAACGGGCAGCAGAACTGGCGGCGGAAGATGCGGAACTTTAAAACAGCGGAACTTATATAGGAGGTACATGACGTGAAAGCGGGCGTTGTTTATGCGAAGAATGATATTCGTTATGATGAGATAGAGAAACCTTTAGTTAAACCGGGAAAAGTGCTGGTGAAGGTGAAATATACCGGCATCTGCGGTTCGGATGTTCCCCGCGTCAATGGGGACGCCTGCCATTATTTTCCCAATGTGTTAGGCCATGAGTTCTCCGGCGTGGTAGAAGAAGTGGGAGAAGGCGTAACCTCGGTAAAGCCGGGAGACCGGGTGGCGGGAATCCCGCTGGTTCCCTGCATGGAATGCGAAGACTGCCAGAAGGGAAACTATTCCCTCTGCAAGCATTACAGTTTTATCGGTTCCCGGGAATACGGAAGTTTTGCCGAATATGTGACTGTACCGGAACGGAACGTATGCCGGTTTTCCGAGGAGGTCAGTTTTGAAGAAGGCGCGCTGTTTGAGCCTGCCACGGTGGCGCTGCACGGCCTGGAGCGCCTGGATTACAGAGGCGGAAAGACAGTGGCGATTTTAGGCGGCGGTACCATCGGTATGTTCGTGATGCAGTGGGCGAAAATCTACGGCGCGCAGAAAGCAGTGGTATTTGATATCGCCGATGAACGGCTGCAACTGGGCGCGCGGCTGGGCGCGGACGCAGGGATCAATACGCTGGAGCCGGATTTTATGGAAAAAGCCATGGCGCTGACGGACGGTAAAGGATTTGATTATGTCTACGAGACGGCAGGAAATGTCATTACCATGAAAATGGCGTTTAAACTGGCGGCAAACAAAGCCCAGGTCTGCTTTGTGGGGACTCCGACGAAGGAGCTGACTTTCTCCGTGGAAGACTGGGAGAATATCAATCGTAAGGAATTTACGCTGACCGGCTCCTGGATGAGTTACAGCGCCCCCTTCCCCGGACACGAATGGTCTGCCGTAGCGCATTATTTCCATACGGGAGAACTGAAGATGGACGATTCCTTTATTTTCAAAAAGATGCCTTTAAAAGACATTGCGGAAGCGTTTGAACTGTATAAGACGCCCGGCGCGGTGAAAGGCAAGATACTGATTGATTCGGAGGTATAATATGAGTACAAGAAAAAATCCCATGCAGGTTATGATGGACCGCCGCCGCAGCGGCGAGAAGATCGGCATCCCCTCTTATTGTACGGCCAACGAACTGGTCATTGAGGAGATTTTGTTAAGGGCAAAAGAGACAGGATTTCCGACGCTGATTGAAGCGACTGCCAATCAGGTGAATCAGTTTGGCGGGTATACCGGCATGAAACCTGCGGATTATTATAAATTTGTATTGGATATGGCAAAAAGAATCGGATGCCCGGAAGAATTGGTCATCCTGGCCGGCGACCATCTGGGACCTTTGACCTGGCAGGATCTGCCGGAAAAAGAGGCGATGAAAAATGCGGAGGAGCTGGTCTATCAGTACACCCGCGCCGGATTTACAAAGATCCATCTGGATACCAGCATGAAAGTGGCGGACGATCCGGAAGGCGTGCTTTCTACAGAGACAATCGCCAGACGGGGCGTAAAGCTGTATCAGGTATGCATGAGAGCGTATGAGGATTTGCTTAAAGAAAATCCAGAAGCAGTACGTCCGGTGTTTATCATCGGATCGGAAGTCCCGATTCCCGGAGGCGCCCAGGAAGCGGAAGATACGCTGTCTGTCACCAGTCCGGAAGCATTTGAAGATACGGTCAATACCTACAGGCGGATGTTCAAAGAAGCGGACGCCGGGGACGGCTGGAAGGATGTCATCGCGGTTGTCGTGCAGCCGGGAGTGGAGTTTGGGGACGACCAGGTATTTCTTTACGACAGCAAAGCGGCCGAAGCTTTGACGGAGCAGTTAAAGAAATATCCGGAAGTGGTGTTTGAGGGGCATTCCACGGATTATCAGAGCGCGGAGAGCCTGCGGGATATGGTGACGGACGGTATTTGCATACTGAAAGTCGGTCCGTCTCTGACCTATGCCATGCGTGAAGCGGTATTTGCGCTGAGTATGATGGAAAAGGAGCTGGTGCCTGCAGAGGAACAGGCATACCTGATCGAGACGCTGGAACATGTGATGACAGACGAGCCGGGCAACTGGCAGAAGCACTATCACGGCAGCCTAAAGGAGCTTGCGCTGGCAAGGAAATACAGTTTTTCAGACCGCGCCCGCTATTATATGGGGGATAAAAAAGTCATAGCGGCCATCGATAAGCTGTTTGGCAATCTGAGAAGATACACGATTCCTATGAATATGCTTCATCAGTATATGCCGCTTCAGTTTGATAAAGTGCGTACCGGCAGTCTGAGCATGGACCCCAAAGCGCTTGTGCAGGACGCGATCCTTCAGTTCCTGTATGATTATGAATATGCGGCAGGATATGATACGGACGCGCAGATTATACGGGGTGTAGCGGAACTTTAACAGGAGGTAGAATATGATTTGGGAAGCATTGGACAGCTCGTTGATTGTTACCGGGCTGGACGCGAAAGACAATAAAGATATATTGAAAAAGCTGGGATCAGTTGTCGTAAAAGAGGGCTATGCCAAAGAATCTTATGTGGATGCCCTGATTGTCCGGGAGGAGGAATTTCCCACCGGGCTGGATGTGGACGGCGTCGGGGTTGCGATTCCGCACACCAGCGTAGAGCATGTGAATAAAGTAGGAATCGCCATTGCCACATTGAACAACCCGGTCACTTTCGTGCAGATGGGCACAGACGATGAGACCGTGGGCGTCCAACTGGTATTTATGCTGGCCGTGGTGGACCCCAACGCGCATATCGATCAGCTCCAGCGGATCGTGGAGATGATTCAGGATAAGGCAATGCTGGGAAGGCTGATGAAGGCAAAAGATCCGGAGGAAATTATACATATTATTAAAGAGAAAGAAGAAACACTTTCATAAAACAAAAAGGTCTGTCGGGAAATCATAGACAGATGATGTTTACTGGTTTACTGACAGGGAGTGCGCAAAGAACTTTACATCGTTTCAGGCGCTTGGTATAATATAATCAGGTAATAAATAAGGAAGAAGGTGCGTATATGCCAAGCGGTGCGGAAATTATCAAAGGAACAGTGGAAGAATTTCAGAAAGTTCAGGCTCACATGAAAAATGCAAAAGAAGAAAATGCTGTAAAGACATATGAGGGATTAAAAAAAGATTATAAATCTTTAAAAGCTATACTGACATCTTTAGGAGTCAATCTCACAGATATTGATGAAATTAAAGAGTAGTTAAGGCAGGATGCTAATGGCGGGTGTATACCCGCCATTTTTGTACAGAATTTGAAGTAAGATTATGTATCAGTTGTACTTTGGAAAAAGGTGTTGCGATATTTTTTTGGTGTGTAGCCGGTATGCTGTTTGAATGTCCGGGCAAAATGGCTCTGGGAACTGAAGGCAAGAATAGAACTGATTTCGGCATAAGTGTAATCAGAGAATTTCAGCATATTTTCGGCAGCTTCCATCCGTTTGGAAAGTATATAGGAAGAAACGGATTTTCCTGTTTCCTTTTTAAAAAGCGTAGAGAGATAACTTTCATTCAGACCGGTCTGTCCCGCCAGGTTTTTTATACGGATCGGCTCATGCAGATGATGATAAATGTAATCGATACAGATTGTAACCGGTTTGGAGTATACTTTTCCTTTATCCAGGGCAGCCATTTCTTTGGTATAAAAAGAGAGCATATCGGCATGCAGGGCCTTTACTTCATCTATGCTTTTCAGAGCATCCATCTTCAGGATATACAGATCGCTGATATTATAAGCCCGCTCTGAATCCATTCCCCCGATGATGGCGCTTCGGCATGCCAGCGTGATGGACGCTACAAAAAGATACTTGTAATTTCTCAGCGGGTCATCCGAGACATGGCCTGTCAGGCTGGAGGAAAACATTCTGACGCCTTCTTCCACTGCCTTGAAATCTCCCATCCTGAGCAGATCATACTGGTACATCTCCTCCGTATGCGTATGATGCCTGTCGGACGTTTCGCGGTGAATAAATTCCATATAACGTAGTTGCTTCTCATTAATCGTACTCTTCATTTTCTCCGTACTCCTCTGATACGCTATATTTTCGATTAGATAATCATTCTATCAAAAACCCAATATATATGCAATAAATATAGCAGTTTATCTGATAAAATGACAATTGTCAGATGAACAAAGAAGGTGTTTTGGAAGGAGTTTACGACTATGTGTAAAATGATGGAGGCCTGTAAAAAGGCAGTAGAAATCAATCTTATGCGTTTGTTGAGAATCGAAGAACACAGTTTTAACGGGAAAATCTATACGGAATTTCTTTGTGACCTGCGAAAAGAAGCGGGAGAAATGACAAAATAGGAAACGGGCAATTCGCGGACAGACCCTGCAGAGAATGGCGGCTTAACCTTAAGTGGGAGTGACGTTTCTCTGTGGGGTCTGTCCGCTTATATGGATTTATTCTGTGGGGAATCAGGATTGACAAAGAAAGATATTTAAGATAATATAAAATATACTTTATTTAATCTTAAATGGAGGGCGGTTATGAAATACTTGAATCGTACTTTGGAGCGTAAATTTTTACACATGAGTTCTTTTTTTAAAGCGGTTCTTGTGACAGGCGCAAGGCAGGTTGGAAAGACAACGATGCTAAAGCATTTGGCAGCAGAACAAAACCGTACTTATGTTTCTATGGATCATATAATGGCACGGACACTTGCAAAATCTGATCCGGTATTGTTTTTTCAAACCTATAAACCGCCGATGATCATTGATGAAATACAGAAAGCGCCGGAACTGTTTGAGCAGATTAAAATCATGTGTGACGAAAGCGAAGAACGGGGGCTGTTCTGGCTGACCGGGTCACAGCAGTACAAAACGATGAAACATATCCGCGAGACACTGGCCGGAAGGGTTGGGATTTTGGAATTGTACAGTCTTTCTAAAAATGAGGCGGAAGGGGTGTCTTTTCCGAATGAACTGGATTTCTCTTTGCCTTGTCTGATGGCAAGGCGGCCGTTTACCAGAAAAAATGATATTATTGAGGTATTTGAACATATTTGGCGCGGAGGCATGCCGGATGCGCTTGCGGCAGATCCGGAGCAAAGGCAGGAATATTTTAATTCCTATATCGAGACGTATCTCATGCGGGATGTCGCAGAAGAAGGGGGAGTTACCGATACGGTTCGCTTTTATAAATTTATGAAGGCTTGCGCCGCACTGGTTGCGGAGCAGGTTAATTATAAAACTTTGGCAGACGCGGCAGAAATATCTCAGCCGACGGCAAAGGAATGGGTGCGTTTGTTGCAGGGGATGGGCATTATTTATCTGCTGCCGCCATATGCCAACAATGAACTGAAACGGCTGACTAAAACACCAAAATTGTATTTTTGTGACACGGGATTATGTGCTTATCTGTCCATGTGGCTTACCCGTGATACACTTATGAACGGGGCGGCAAGCGGACATTATTTTGAAAATCATGTGGTGATAGAGCTGCTTAAGAATTTCACCTATGCACCCTCCAGGGTAAATCTGACATATTATCGGGATTCCAATGCAAAAGAGATCGATGTACTGGTGAAGGAAAACGGAATGATTCATCCGTTGGAAATCAAGAAATCTGCGAATCCGGACCGTCGTGAAGTTAAAAAATATGAACTGATTGACAAAGCAAAACTGTTGAGGGGAAACGGCGGCATTATCTGCATGTGTGAGGAAGTGATTCCGATCGATGCCCAAAATTGCTTTATTCCCTGTAACTTAATATGACTTTAAGAGGGTAGAAGAGAAGAACCGGTGGATCAGTTCTCCGGTTCTTCTCAGGAGAAAAAACTTATTTATACTTATTCATGAACCGGAATATTTCCAAGGATGGCAGACTGGCCATGGGCATATACATATCCCATGCCTCCGCCCACGTACATACGAAGTCCGGTTACATAGGAAGAAAGATCAGAAGCAAAGAAGAGCGCCACGCCTGCAATATCTTCCGGTGTTCCCATTCTGTTCAAAGGTACTTCTTTACTTGCGATCATATCAAAGGTCGCCTTTCTGGCGTCCGCTTCTTCCGGTGTGAAAAGTTCATCCCAAAACGGAGTGACGATCGGGCCGGGATTGATACAGTTGACGCGTATACCCATAGGCGCAAGGTCCATGGCAAGATTTATGGTCAGAGATTCACAGCCGCCTTTCGCCATGTGATAATCATAAGCAGGCGTGGTCGGGTTGAGTGCGCCGTTAGAAGAACAGAGAATGATATTTCCGGCTTTGCGTTCTTTCATATGGGGAACAACAGCGTTTACGATGTTATAAGCGCCTTTCAGGTTTACATCGATTGTAATATTAAACTTTTCGTCCTGTGTCATGTTCGGAACACCGTCATAGCTTTTTCCGGCATAATTGACAAGAATATCGATCTTACCAAATTCTTCAAGTGTCTTTTCTGTAATATTCGTACAGTCTTCCATTTTTGCAACATTAAGAGGCGCATAATATCTTGCCGTACCGCCTTCTGCCGTAATCGCATCGACAACCCGTTCTCCCTTTTTCGGGTTGGTTCCGCCGATGATTACCGTTGCGCCTTCTCTTGCAAAATATTTTGCGGTGGCTTCCCCCATACCGCTTGTGCCGCCTGCAATAATTGCTACTTTTCCTTTCAGCATGTCTTTCATTGAAAAATCCTCCTGTTTTTTGGTTTGTGTGTTTACGAGTGAGCTTATCCTATCATCCGATTGCCGGTAAGGTCAAAGGTTTTTTGTGAATGATTAACAAAAACAAATGAAAGATTCGTCCATAATTAGTCTTTATTAATAACAGATGTGATTTCGTTGACATTTAAAAGAACCGGATGTTAGGATGAACCTGATTTTGAGACAGAAAGGAGGAAGAGTATGGACACTCTGGAAATGCTACGAGAAATTCAGAACGGCGGAATGTCTCCTGAAGAAGCTTTGGAAAAGATGAAGCTGCAGCCTTATGAAGATCTGGGGATTGCCAATATTGATCATCACAGAAAAATCCGACAACATCATGCGGAAGTTATTTATGGTGCATCAAAAACTCCGGAACAGATTCTGAAAATTGTTTATGCGATGGATGAGCGGGGAGAAAAAAATATACTGATCACCCGTATGGCTCCCGAAGCCGCAGATATTGTGGGCGCAGAAATGAATTTATTTTATGATCCGCTCTCAAAGATCGGAATCGTGAACAAAGAATTTAAAATTCGTGGCGACGACTATATTGCGGTAGTTTCCGCAGGAACAAGCGATATTCCGGTCTGTGAGGAAGCGGCTTTGACAGCAGAGTGCATGGGAAACAGGGTACGGAGAATTTACGATGTGGGGGTGGCCGGAATCCACAGGTTGTTTGCGCGGCTGGAAGACCTTATGGGAGCGAAGGTACTCATCGTGGTCGCCGGTATGGAAGGGGCTTTGGCAAGTGTGGTTGGAGGCCTTGTAGACAAACCGGTTATTGCAGTGCCTTCCAGTGTCGGATACGGAGCAAACTTTGGCGGGGTATCTGCGCTGCTCAGTATGCTGAACAGTTGTGCAAGCACGGTTAGTGTTGTAAATATTGACAATGGTTTTGGAGCAGGCATAATTGCAGGCAGGATCAACCAGATTGGGGGAAAGGTATGAAGAAAAAGGGAACGATTATTTTTATTATCATGTTTTTGGCAATGCTGGTGGCAAATTATTTTCAGTATCAGTTGTCTCCGATTGCGGGAAGAGTGATGGAAAATCTGAATCTTTCACAGACACAGTTTTCCAGCGTTTTTTCCGCGCCGATGATTCCGGCGATTGTGCTGAGCATCATCGCGGGAATTTTATCAGACAGGTTTGGAATCAAGAAGGTCTGCGGAACCGCAATTGTCATTGCCGCAATCGGACTTTGTTATCGTCCGTTTGCGTATAACTATGAGACCTTCCTGGTATCGATGATCCTGGCCGGTATTGGAACAGCTTTCTTAAACGTAAATGTGGCAAAAATCATGGGACGGTATTATGAGCCGGAAAAAACCGGAACGATGGTAGGCATGGTCATGATGGGAAGTGCGATCGGAATGACGTTGGCTACTTCCATAACCGCCGCGTTTCCTTCTGTTAAAACGGCGCTTTTGGTGGCAGCGGCAGGAGAAGTCGTGATTACGGTTCTTTGGTTTTTATTTATGGACGGTGACAGGGGAAATACAGAAACGGAGTCCGGGCCGCAGAAAGTATCATTGACGGATTCTATAAGTATTGTCCTTAAATGCAGGCATATCTGGGTATTGGGAGTCTGTATGATGTGTATCCTTGGGTGCAATACAGCGATGGGCGGTTTTGTGCCGATGGCTTTACAGTCGAGGGGCGTCAGTGAGGCAGCGGCAGGCTTTGTTATAACGGGTATGATGGTTGGCAATCTGATCGGAACCTTTTTAGGTCCGCGTCTGATTGCTACGAGCAAAAACAAAAAAATCATCATCATGGCTCTGGGTATTCTTTCGGCGGTCACGGCGGCATTTAGCTGGATGCTTCCGGCTGCCGCGGCATTTGTGGGACTGCTGCTCTGCGGGTTTGGCATGGGCTCTTTGCTTCCTGTATTTATGTCGATGCCCATACAGTTAAAAGAGATCGGGCCAACCTATGCAGGAACAGCAGGAGGAGTTACAAGTACACTGGAACTTCTCGGGGCGGTTATCATTCCAACTTATATCATCACTCCTGTCGCAGGAGCAAATTATACATTATTTTTCCTTCTTACAGGAAGCTGCATGGTAATTATGGCAGTATGTGCATTTCTTCTGCCAAATGATTAAATTTATAAAACAGAATGAAAAACAGGAGGTATCACTATGGCAATTGATTTTGGTAAACGAATGGGAATGGGCGGACTCAGACTTCCGGTAAAAGATCCGATGAATCCGATGTCCATCGATATGGAACAACTAAAAAAGAACGTGGATTATTTTATGGAGCATGGTTTTAACTACTTCGACACGGCTTATATTTATCACGGAGAGCTTTCAGAAGGGGCATACGGGGAGGCGGTCGTGGATCGCTATCCCAGGGATTCTTTCCTGCTTTCCACTAAAATGCCGGTAAAGCAGATGAATTCTGCCGACCAGATGGAACCGATTTTTGAGGAACAGTTAAGAAGATGCCATGTGGATTATTTTGATTTTTATCTGGTACATTGTGTATCAAGAGATACCTATGAGCGTTGTAAAAAATGGGGGGTCTTTGAGTTTTTAAAGAAAAAACGCGAAGAAGGAAAATTCCGCGAATTTGGTGTGTCCCTTCATGATTCGCCGGAATTTTTGGAGGAAATTCTGACAGAGCATCCGGAAATCGATTTTGTCATGGAGCAGATCAATTATCTGGACTGGACGAATCCTTCGATCCGCTCAAAAGAAGTGTATGAAATGGCCATGAAGTACAATAAGCCGGTGGTAGTTATGGAGTCCTGTAAAGGAGGAACACTGGCAAATCTTCCGGATGAAGCCGTAAAGCTGATGAAAGACTACAATCCGGACGCGTCGATTGCTTCCTGGGCGTACCGTTTTGTGGGCAGTCTTCCGGGTGTGCGTGTCTGCCTGTGCGGAATGCCGACGGAAGAATTTCTGAAAGATGATGTGGCGACCTTTGAAAACTTTAAGCCATTGAACGATGAGGAGTATAAAATCCTGGACAAGGTGGTGGAAATCGTAAACGCCAAAACACCCATTCCCTGTACCCAGTGCCGTTATTGCGAACCGAAATGTCCAAAGAAGATTGCGATTCCGGATTATTTTGCGCTCTATAACGATCTGAAGCGGCTTCCGGCGGACGAGGTCATGACGCAGGCCATGTACTATGGCGCGCTGATCGAACAGGGGCATGGTCCCGCTTCCGCATGTGTTGACTGTAAAAGTTGTGAAAAACAGTGCCCGCAGCATCTTGAGATCACGGAATATCTGAAATGGGTGGTAAAAGATATCGAGCAGTACGATCCCATGGCACAGATTGAGAAGATGAAAGCAGCAGCCAAAGAAGAATAGAAAATTACTTTAGTAAGGGCAGAAATTCGCCAAGAACCTGCATATTGTCATTGTCTTTGAGGAAACAGAAAGCGAAGGGAATATTCATGCTGCATTTGTTGATGGGCAGAGAGAGAAGGCCGTGGGGGAGAAGTCCCTGATACGCATCCGGCAGGAAGGCGACGGCATGATTGTTCAGGACATAGAGGAATACTTCTTCGATATTCTCCAATTGCGTGATACTTGCAAATTGAATGCCTTCCCATTCCATATGTTTTGAGAATGTGTATTCGCATTGCTGCATATTGGCATAAGTAAGAATCACACAAGGGTAATTACGGAGTTTTCTGATAGACACGGATTTATTTGCAGCAAGTTCATGTTCCTTACTTATCACAAGTTTCATGGGAAAAGAACCCAGGATACATAGATCTACGG
Source organism: Lachnospiraceae bacterium UBA7182 (assembly GCA_002491115.1). GTDB lineage: Bacteria > Bacillota > Clostridia > Lachnospirales > Lachnospiraceae > Hominiventricola. The sequence continues at coordinate 38,331 of DKVI01000007.1, forward strand.
AAGGGGCGTTTTCATAAAAGTAGGGGGGAAGGACAATGGCATCTACCTTGCGGTCGGCAAGGGCGTCAGGCATGGAACGGACAGACAGTATGCGTTGTTCAATGATCACATTGGGATGCGTTTTTTTGAACTCGCGCAGCCTGGGGAGAAGTGACAGGGCATCGTAGCTGTTGGAGAAACCTATGCTGAGTCTTGATTCTGTGCTGTCGGTCGCCTGAAATTTTGTGATGCGTGCGTAACTGTCCATTGTACTTACAGCCCATTCATAAAATTCCGTACCGACAGGAGTCAGCCGGATGCGGCGGCTGCTGCGGTCAAAAAGTTTGTATCCAACTTCGTCTTCAAGTTTTGAAATAGCAAGACTCATGGCCGTCTGAGAGATATAACAATCTTTGGCGGCCTTTGTAAAATTCAGAGTTTTTGCTGCCTGAATAAAGTAATTTAGTGTGCGAATATCCATGAAAACACCTCGAAATCTATCATTTTTTGTATATTGTAGGGGAAAAGCTTCATTTCGTCAATAAAGGATTTGTATGATTTGCAAAAAGGAGTATATGATTGCGAAAGATAACCTGGGAATGTTAAGGGCAAAGGGAGAGGAGAGATAATAAGTGGAGCGGCAGATATTATATCTGGAATGTGAGAGTGGGATTAGCGGCGATATGACAGTAGCGGCGCTTCTGGATCTGGGAGCGGATCAAAATGTGCTTAAACAGGCGCTTAGAAGTCTTCCGATCAATGGATTTGAGATTGCGATCAGCCGGGTGAAAAAATCCGGACTGGATTTGTGTGATTTTCATGTGGTTCTGGATCAGGTTCATGAGAATCATGATCATGATATGGAGTACCTGCATGGACATGCTCCTGAAAATGAATCTCATCATGAGCATCACAGCCACGAACATCGGGGGCTTACAGAGATTCTTCAAATCATCAATCAGGCAGATCTGACCGCGCAGGCAAAAGAGACTGCCGGTCGGATTTTCCGGATACTGGCGGAGGCGGAAGCGAAAGCCCATGGGGTTCCTTTGAAGGAGGTGCATTTTCATGAAGTGGGCGCGGTAGATTCCATCGTGGATATCATAGCGACAGCGGTATGCCTAGATGATCTGGGAATTACGGATGTAATTGTTGCGAAATTAAATGAAGGGCAGGGAATGATTCGCTGCCAGCACGGCATACTTCCGGTACCGGTGCCAGCGGTTATGAACATAGCAGAGGCGCATAAGCTTCCTCTCCATATCACGGAAACGAAAGGGGAACTGGTTACGCCTACGGGGGCGGCTATCGTGGCGGCAGTCCGGACTTTTGACAGGCTCCCGGAGGTATTTACCATAGAAAAGGTGGGGATGGGAGCGGGAAAGAGAACCTATGACCGTCCCAGCATGCTACGGGCCATGCTGATCTGTGAAGGTTCCAAAGAAAAGGATACAATTGTTAAGCTGGAGACAAATGTTGACGACTGTACCGGGGAATGTCTTGGCTATACTATGGAACGACTCATGGAAGCGGGAGCAAAAGATGTTCATTATATGCCGGTTTATATGAAAAAGAACCGCCCGGCTTATCAGTTAAATGTGATCTGCCGGGAAGAAGATGCAGAGCGGATGGAACAGATTATCTTTGCGGAGACGACAACGATCGGCATCCGCAGGATGTCCATGGAGCGCACTGTGCAGCAACGGGAGATCTGTGTAGTGGAGACGCCTTTGGGAAAAGCGAAAGTCAAGATGTGCCGGTATGGAGACACCCGGCGTTTTTATCCGGAGTATGAGAGCGTGGCGGCTCTGTGCAGAATCCACGGGAAGCATTATCTGGAAGTGTTTCGGTTGGTGCAGTATTACTGTGGACTTTTGAACTGAATTTATACTAAATATCCAAAATACATGTGCAATAAAAAGGCGACACACCAGTTACAATGCTCATTGTGAAAAGCAATGGGCTTTTGTGTTGTGTAAGATATTTCTCATCTGCCGAAATCGGTAAAAAGATGGTCAAGATTCGTAATACCGCGGCGCATCCGGATTTGGGATAATAAGAATATCAGATTGTGTACACATGAGTAAATACAAAAATTGGAGGTATTTCTATGGAGTTGTTTACAAATGCAATGAATGGCTTAAATTCCATATTATGGAGTATGCCGCTGGTAGTCTTATGTCTTGGAGCGGGGGCGTGGTTTTCTGTTCGTATGAAATTTCCGCAGGTAAGGCTGGTCAGGGAGATGATTCGTCTGCTGATTCACGGGGAAAAGTCCGATACAGGGATCACGCCGTTTCAGGCTTTTGCCGCGACAGTGGGTTCCAGAGTGGGAATGGGCAATATCGCGGGGGTTGCGACCGCGATCTTTTTCGGAGGCCCGGGAGCAGTCTTCTGGATGTGGGTCATCGCGTTTATCGGTGCCAGCTCTGCTTTCATGGAATCATCTCTTGCACAGGCTTATAAGGTCAGGACGGAAAACGGCGAGTATCTCGGAGGACCGGCTTATTTTATCGAAAGAGCGTTAAAATGTAAGCCGTACGCAGTGTTGTTTGCCGTTGCGACAGTATTAGGCCCCGGAATCCTGATGCCCGGTCTTCATGTGAACTCCATCGCGTCCACCTATGAAGAAGCTTTTGGAGCCAACATGGTGGTGGTAGGTGCAGTTTTCTGCGCGGTGCTGGCTGTTGTTGTGTGCGGAGGGATCAAACGGATCGGAAAAATTGCGGAATATATGGCGCCGGTTATGTGCGTGATCTATGTTCTGATGGCGTTTGCCGTAATCGGAACCCATATCAGCGCGGTTCCGGGCGTGTTTAAAATGATTTTTTCTTCCGCCTTTGCGCTTCATCCGGTCTTTGGAGGAATCATCGGTTCAGCCGTCTCCTGGGGTGTAAAACGCGGTATTTATTCCAATGAGGCAGGGCAAGGTTCCGGGGCGATTGTAAGCGCGGCGGCGGAATGTTCTCATCCGGCCAAGCAGGGGCTGGTGCAGGCGTTTTCCGTATATATAGACACATTGATTGTGTGCAGTTCTTCCGCGCTGATTATTCTTTTGTCCGGATGCTACAATGTTGTAGGCGCAGACGGGAAGACGATGCTTGCAGAGAACCTTCCGGGTGTGGAATATGGCATCCGCTGGGCCCAGAATGCGCTCAGCACTTCTTTAGGAACGTGGGCCGGGAAATTACTGGCGATCATTATTATCATGTTTGTATTCACGTCTTTGATGGGATATTACTACCAGGCAGAGGCCAATGTCCGTTATTTATTTAAAGGAAAGAAAACGGCGGTATATGTAATGAGAGGAATCTTTATATTTTCCTGTTTTTCCGGCGTCCTGGTCAACGGACAGATTATCTGGACCATGGGGGATACCGGTGTTGCCATGATGGCATGGCTGAACATTGTGGCGATTCTGCTGCTTTCTAAAAAAGGGTTTGCTCTGTTAAGAGATTACGAGGAGCAGAAAAAGGCAGGAAAAGATCCGGTGTTTGATCCGGGGAAATTTGATATTGAAGATACGACAGGCGTCTGGGAAAAATATCAAAATCGGTAAAATAAGGAGCAGGATCAGGAATATAAAGGCGCAGGAAACTGTGATAAGTTATTTTCAGAAACCAATACATACAACAGTGGAATTTAAAACAGGAGAGATGATATGTTAAAAGTGACAAGAGCAACAGATCCGGAACTGGCAAATTTAGTTGACAAAGAACTGGAGCGTCAGGAGCATAATATTGAGATGATCGCGTCGGAGAGTACGGCGCCGCTGGCGGTCATGGAACTGACCGGAAGTGTATTTACCAACAAGACACTGGAAGGCTATCCGGGCAGAAGATTCCAGGCAGGTTCGCACATTGCGGATCAGGTGGAAGAACTGGCATGTGAGAGAGCGAAAGAACTGTTCCACGCGGAGCATGTGAATATCCAGCCTTACTCCGGTTCCACCGCGAACTACAGTGTGTTCGCCTCCGTATTGAATCCGGGAGACAAAGTGTTAAGTATGCGTCTGGACCAGGGCGGACATCTGACGCACGGTTCACCGGCCAACTGGGTCAGCAAGATCTATCATTTTGAATTTTATGCCATGGACCCCGAGACGGAAATGATCGATTATGACGCATTGGAAGAAAAAGCGAGAGAATACCGGCCGAAACTGATCATTGCGGGGGCAAGCTCTTATTCCAGGCTGATCGATTACGAGCGGATTGCGAAAGTTGCAAAAGAGATTGGCGCCTATTTCATGGTAGATATGGCGCATATTGCGGGCCTGGTGGCAGCAGGCGTGATTCCCAGCCCGATTCCGTATGCGGATTTCGTTACATCTTCGACCACCAAGACTTTTTGCAGCGCAAGAAGCGGTATGGTGTTCTGTAAAGCAGAGCATGCGAAGCTTTTGGATAAAGGTACTTTCCCGGGCGCGCTGGGATCGATTCAGCTTCATACGATGGCTGCCAAGGCGTGGTCTTTTAAATACGCTGCCGGTGACGAATTTAAAGCAATCATGGAACAGGTGGTAAAAAACGCAAAATGCCTCGCGGAGGAACTGACAAAATACGGTTTCCGTATTGTCAGCGGAGGAACGGATAATCATCTCCTTGTGGCGGATTTAAGAGGAAAGAAAATCACAGGAAAGGCATTTCAGAACGCGCTGGATACAGTGGGCATTACGGTAAATAAAAATATGATTCCCTTTGACCCGGAGAAACCGGGCGTGACCAGCGGGGTCCGCATCGGCCTGACGGCCGTCTCTCAGAGAGGACTGAAAGAACCGGAGATCAGACAGATTGCCGCCATTATGAATAAAGTGGCGGACGCGCCGGAAGATGAAAAGAATCTGGCAGCGTGTAAGGCAGAGGCGGAGGCCCTTATTTCCCGCTTCCCGCTCTATCCTGCCGGCGCGTTTGACGAAAATTAGATTTGACGAAATCCGGCCGTTCCTCTAAAGTAAAAAGAAAAACGTAGGAGGGGTGTGTTGGATGAGCGTGCAGACAACTGACTGGGGCGAAATTACATGGCTGGAGGAAGAACATGACATCTTTTCCATACGGGGGTTAAAGGCAGGCATCGTAACGCTTCCTGCCGGTTCCCACCAGCCAAGGCACAGGCATTATGAGGAACAGGTGATTTATGTGATCGAAGGGCAGGCGCTTTCCATATTGGATCATGTGGAAAGCCGCCTGTCGGTCGGAAGCTTTTTCCACTGGAAGGCCGGCGTAGAGCATGAAATCTATAATACCGGCGAAGGAAATTTCCGGCATCTGCTGATATCCAATCCGGAATCGGAGATTCTCGAAGAGACGGAGTTTCACCATGAAGGAAGGCAGACAGATATATCGCCTGATCTGATCTATGTTGCCATTGAGGCGATACGCACCCAGTTTCTGGAAACGTTGCATTATGGATACGCGATTTTTGATTTCCACGGGAATCTGATCCTGCAAAGCTGGTTCTATCCAGATTTTTGCGTGGAATGCTGCCAGCCGGCCATGCACCCGGGAGCATGCGGGTGTATGCGCCGGATTCCTCTAAAAGAATGCGTGGAAGAAAAAGTGTTCTTCTGTGAGTATGGAATGGAGATATTCCAGTATCCGATCCTGTTTGGAGGAATTTTTATGGGATATATCCAGAGCGGGTATATCCGCCACTCTACTACGAAGAAGGGCAGGATCGAGGAAGTCTATGACGTGCCGGAAAGCGTTGTGGCAGGAATACAGGCATTGATGCGCCGGATTGTCAAAGCCGTCCGCAACTACTGTGAATTTGAGCAGTTCAGAAGAGATCTTATGGAAAAGGAATTGCATATTGCCACCCAGGAAGAAGCACAGCAGATCCTTTTGAAAGATTTGAAAGATACACAGTCGGCGATGACGGATCTGAAGATCAACCATCACTTCCTCTTTAATACGCTGAACAGTATGGCGTCCCTGGCATTGGATGAAGGTTCCATGCCTTTGTATCAGTCCATTGTAGACCTGTCAAAAATGTTCCGTTATACATTGAGGACACAGGCGTCCGTGGTCCCTCTGGACAGAGAGATAGAGTATGTAAAAGCATACTTACAGCTGCAGAAGTTAAGATACGGAGAGGAATTACAGATTGTATGGCATCTGGAACCGGATGTCGGTAAGATCATGACACCGTTTAACTTTCTGCAGCCGGTGGTGGAAAACGCGTTTATCCACGGATTTGATGAAAGTGTGCATAAAAAGCTGAAAATATCGGCCGGGAAGACAGCGGATGAACTGGAAATACAGGTCATAAATACAGGGGCAAAATTAGATGAACAAAAATGCAGGGTGATTAATCAGGGAATCAGGAGCAATACTTCCCATGGATTATCCATGCTTTATCAGAAACTGAGCGCAGTATACGGAGAGAAATTCTGCTTTGAGATAGGGACAGACGGACGGAAAAATACGCGGTTTCTTATCCGTATGCCCGTTTGGCAGGACAGGAAGTCCGGGGAGGAATCAGTATGATAAAAGCGGTCATATGTGATGACGAGAAGGCGGCTTTGAATATTATCCGTCATTTTATAGAAGCGAAAAGACTGCCTGTTAAGATCGTGGGAACGGCGGAAAACGGGCGGGACGCGTGGAATCTGATTCAGTGTAAAAAGCCGGATCTGGTGTTTATGGATATTCATATGCCATATATGAACGGTTTCGAGATCATCAGCAGGATGAAAGACAGTAAAGTGATTATTATAACCGCCTATGATTCCTTTGAGTACGCCCAGCGGGCGCTTCGGTTAGGAGCCAGTGATATCCTGTCCAAACCGATAGAATTTGAACAGTTGGAGCAGGCGATTGTAAGGGCGGTGGGCTGGAATTTTACCGGAAACGAGGCAGTGGATACGATTCTTGCGTATATCTATGAGCATTATCAGGAGCAGATCGAACTGGATACGCTGGCAGAACTGACATTTTGTACACCCAGTCATCTTGCCAGGCTTTTTAAAAAACATACGGGGATGACGATTATTTCCTATGTCCATAAAGTCAGGATCGAAAAGAGCATCCGGCTGATGGAAGAAAAGAAACTGTCGATTAAAGAGGCGGCGGAAGCGGTGGGATATCAGAATTTGAATCATTTTTATAAGTATTTTAATCTCCAGATGGGAGTCACGCCGGCTGCCTACAGGAAGCAGGGGCATGAGGAGGAAGAGAGATAATGATGAAAGATCTGGCGGAAAAATTTCCGATCTTAAAAGAAATGCAGAAAGGGAGGGAGGTTGTCTGGATCAATCCGGATAAAGTTCCCTTTGACGAGAGCATCAAGGACTGTGAATTGTCCATAAAAGATATAGAGGACGCGCAGGCACGCCTACAGCGGTTCGCCCCGTTTATTATGAGATGCTTTCCGGAGACCAGGGACAAAGGGGGTCTCATTGAGTCCACCCTGACAGATATTCCTTCCATGAAGGAAAGGATAGATCAGAAATACGGCAGTGGTCTGGAAGGAAGGCTGTTATTAAAACAGGACAGCCATCTTGCCATTGCCGGTTCCGTAAAGGCCAGGGGCGGGATTTATGAGGTGTTAAAACACACAGAGGACCTGGCCGTGGCACAGGGGATGCTCTCGACAGAAGATGATTACGCCTGCCTGGCGGAACAGAAGTTCCGGAAATTTTTTGAGCAGTATACGGTGCAGGTAGGCTCTACCGGTAACCTTGGCATGAGCATCGGGGTCATGAGCGCGGCGATAGGCTATCAGGTGATCGTCCATATGTCAGCCGACGCAAAACAGTGGAAAAAGGATCTGTTAAGAAGCCGGGGCGTGACGGTCCTGGAATACGAATCCGATTACAGCGAGGCGGTGAAACATGGAAGGCGACTGTCGGATGAAGATCCCAAAAGTTATTTTGTAGATGATGAAAATTCCAGAACGCTTTTTCTGGGCTATGCGGTGGCGGCAAAGCGTTTGACGGCGCAGTTGGAGGAAAGGAAAATTACAGTTGACAGAGATCATCCGTTGTTCGTATACATTCCATGCGGAGTGGGCGGGGCGCCCGGCGGGATCACTTTTGGATTAAAGCATATATTCGGCGATCATGTACACTGCTTTTTTGTAGAGCCTGCCCAGGCGCCCTGTATGCTGACAGGGATGGTAACAGGGCTTCATAACAGGATTTCCGTCCAGGAGATCGGGCTTTCGGGCAGGACCCATGCAGACGGGCTGGCGGTGGGAAGGCCGTCCGGATTTGTGGGAAATGTGATGACGCCTATGTTAAGCGGAGAATTTACCGTGCAGGACGCGAAATTGTACGATTATATGAGAGACCTTCTGGAAGCGGAAGATATCTTCCTGGAGCCCAGCGCCTGCGCTGCTTTCCAGGGCGTCATAACGATGAACCAACGCGCGGAAATAAAGAAATACCTGGAAAAACATGGCCTTACAGACAAAATGAAAGATGCCGCCCATATTGTTTGGGCTACCGGAGGAAGCCTTGTGCCGGAAGAGGTGAGAGAGGAATACAAAAATACATATTTGGACTCCGGAGATGATGTGTATAAAATTCATCATTCAGGGGATTGACTTTAAAATTTATATTTGGTAATATCATACTGACTTGTCAGAGGACTTGTAATCCATATGATTATTGAAGTGGGATAAGACGCAAAGTGTGTCTTATCCCTTTTTTTCAGGAGGAATTTGCCATGGATGCGAGAATCAAAACATTAAGCAGTTATGTGCTGCCGTCTGTCGGAGGACTGTGCGTTACCTACCTTTATAATATTGTGGACGGGATTTTTGTGGGGCAGGGAGTCGGTCCGGCGGCGTTGGGCGCTGTAAATATCGGGGTTCCGTTTATTACTTTCGTCGTTGCCGCCGCTGCTATGTTTCCCATGGGAGGTGCTACGATTACGGCAATCCGTATGGGACGCGGGGATCAGGAAGGCGCCAATCATGCATTTATGACGGCACTGATTATGACGACATTATTAGCTGTCGGTCTGATGGCGGTTGGAATGATTTTTGCCGGGGAAATTGTCTTAATAAGCGGCGCAGATCGGCTAAGTGAAGAAATGGCGCATATGGCAGCCGAGTATTTGTTTTATTATTCGGCTTTTTCTGTTCCGATGCTGATGAGTACCTGCCTCTCTGTATTTGTAAGAAATGACGGTTCTCCGGCATTGGCGTTTGCGGGGATGTGTATTGGCGCACTGTCCAATATTTTTCTTGACTGGCTTTTTATCTTTCCGCTGCAGAAAGGGATCGTCGGCGCCGCAATCGCGTCCGGATTGGGCCAGGTGTTTTCTGTGATCGTGCTGCTTTCCCATTTTTTCCTGAAAAAGGGAGCTTTAAGAATCAAAAGATTTTCTGTGAAGTTTTCGCTGGCAGGCAAAGTTTGTAAGCGCGGTCTTCCGGAGGCGGCTTCCCAGTTGACTACACCGGTTACAGCGTTATGCTATAATATTATGCTTGCTTCGTTAGCAGGGGATATGGGTATTTCTACATTCAGTGTATTAAGCTTTATCTTTTCACTGGCAAATGCGGTTCTTTCCGGCGTGGCCCAGGGACTACAGCCGCTGTGGGGCAGAAGATTTGGCGAACAGGATGAAAAAGAGATGAAATTTTATTTCAAATCAGGCATGATTCTTAATTTTATTTTATCGACAGGTATTTATGCAGTATTAGTTGCCTTTGCGCCTCTGGCAATCCGCGTATTTAGTAAAGATGACCGGCTTGTGGAAGCGGGTGCTGCCGCTCTGCCGGTCTTCGCGCTGTCGTTTATACCGATGGCATGGAATCTGATTTTCACGGCCTATCTGTTTTCGACAAAACGTACAAAACAGGCCAATGTGATCGCCGTCAGCCGGGGGATTGTAATAAAAGCCGCCGCAATCTTTCTGATGCCGGTTTTATTCGGGAGTGAAGCCATATGGGCGGCGCCCGCAGTTGCTGAAGTATTTACCTTACTTCTTGCGGGTGTCATCCTGGCATTGGGCTAAAATAATTTACCGAAGATTAATCACCCACCGGTTTTCTGACTGATAATAGATCAGCCATACCCTTACACTTTGGTCATGCAGTACGATCGTGCAGTCATATTCAATGGAGGGAACCCCGGCATACCTCTTCTTTTCCTGGGAATGCACGGTAATCTCCCGGATTGTCTGTATTTCTCCATTTTCATCCTGTATTTTTAACATCAATGGCATTACTTTCCCGGTGCTGGTAAACCAGCACTGGCAGCCAATTCTTTTCTGCGTTCCTCTGACGCTGCCTGCATCTGCGCCGGAAGAATTTATACCGATTCCAAATGCCACTGTCCGGGTTCCTCCTTTTCTATCGGATCATTATCCGGTCATAGTCTACAGACCGCTTTTCTCTTGATATCCCTCCGCTCATATGGTCAATGGGCTGTTTCAGAAATGCGGCGCGCATCACTGCATCAGTCCCAAAGCGCCGCCTTATCTCATCCACTGTCTGATCCATTTTGGACAGTTTCTCATAATCAATCTCATCAAACAGATTCAACTGTCTGCCGGAATCCGCCCCGCCTGCTTTCCCCGTATGCACACCCAGATGGCGGATGGGTCTTCCATTCCAAAGCTCCCGGAACAGACTGCAGGCAGCTCCATAGATTTCCAGTGTCAGATCCGTGGGGCCTGGCAGAGCTTTCTGATGGGATACATAAGACAGGTCCGAATACCGGATTCCTACAGATATCACACGGATCTGTACCCGGTCAGAACGCAGGCGGTTTCCCACCGTTTCGGAAAGAGCCAGGAGTACCCTTTCCGCCGTCTTGGCATCTGTCACATCATAAGGCGTTGTTGTGCTGTTCCCATAGCCCTTATTTGCCGGGGGCTGCGCAAGCACCAGGGAAAGGTCGATCCCGTTGGCAAATCCCCATATGACCGCTCCCTGCTTCTTCAGTATCTTCTTCAGCCACGCCGGATCTGTGCTTGCCAGTTCCCCAATGGTGCGGATTCCCATGGATAACAGCTTTGCAGCCGTGGCACGCCCCACAAAGAACAGGTCGGAGACGGGCAGCGGCCACATCTTTTGTTTTATTTCTTCGGGATACAGGGTATGCATCCGGTCCGGCTTCTGAAAGTCTGACGCCATCTTTGCAAGCAGCTTATTGGTGGATATGCCGATATTGACCGTAAATCCCAGTTCCTTCCGGACACGGTCTTTGATCTGCACTGCCGTTTCTTCCGGTGTCCCGAACAGGCGGCAGCTTGCACTCATATCCACAAACGCCTCGTCAATACTGTACTGCTCCACGACGTCGGAATATTCCCGCAGGATTTCCATAAAGGCTTTGGAACACTGTTCATACAGGCTGTAGTTGGGTGGAACCAGCACCAGATCCGGGCATTTTCTCTTCGCTTCCGGAATGGATTCTCCTGTTTTAATTCCATATTGTTTAGCCGGAATGGATTTTGCCAGTATGATCCCATGCCGCAGGGCAATATCTCCTCCTACTGCAGAGGCAATCTCTCTTAGATCCTCTTTTCCGCCCTTGTGCGCCAGACGATAAACAGCCTCCCAGGAAAGAAAGGCTGAATTGACATCTATATGAAAAATGATATTTTTCAAACGTGTGTTCACCTCCTGCGTATTCATTGTAGTAAACATACGTTCTCATTGCAAGCGGTAATATCTGTTAATTGAACCGTTTTTATCTGTCCTCACAAATCAGTAATTTAATCAACAAAATCATTGATTCTTTTACTGATATTTCATATACTGTAATAAACGAGGTGATGTTTATGAGCTCTATCAGAAGCGCAATCGAAAACACAATTCCTATTTCTCTGTTCAACCGTGGTCTGGCAGGTAAAATTTTTGATGAAGTAAAGCGTTATGGGGCAAAAGTTGTCATGAAAAACAACACACCGGAATGTGTCCTTCTCTCCCCGGATGAATATATCCGGCTTTTAGATGAAGTCAATGACGCGCGTCTTCTAGCTTCTGCTGCAGAGCGTATATCTCATTTTAATCCCGCCACCTTAATCTCCCAGGAACAGGTGGATCAGGAACTGGGTTTCACTCCGTCTGATTATGAAAACACGGACGATATTGAATTTGAATGAGTTGGGATGTAAAATACCTTCCGGAAGCGCTGGATGATCTTCGGAAGCTGGATGGAAGCCAAAAAATCCTCATCCGCAAGGTGGTAATCGTCATAGGTGCGCGCGAAGATGAACAAGTGTATGAAATTGCTCAAAAGAGGATTTCCAAGCACAATTCGCCTGCAAAGACCTGACATGAACAGAATGGTCATTTTCTTTATCTTACTACTTATTCTGCCCTGTCTCAAGCAGGCAGATACCTTTAGGCGTATTTATCAAAAGGATTCAGATATCTTGACGTATGATAGAAAAAAAGATAAAATAATCTTGGAAACCAGGAAACAAAGAATAGTATTTCTTTGATTTGCATACGATAGAAGAGGAGAATATAGTGGTGTCAGCAATAATGGCGAAAGGCAGTGTCCCTATGGAAACGAAAAAATTGAGTATTTCTGCAAAGCGGCAGATAACAATTCCGCAGAAATTTTTTACCATGCTGGGTTTCGATAAAGAGGCAGAATGTACCGTGCGCGGAAATGAATTGGTGATTCGTCCTGCCAGAACCAATACAGGAGGAGAGTTTGCGGAACAGATTCTGGCGGACTTAATTGCCGGAGGATATAGCGGCAATGATCTTCTGGAGCATTTTAAAAAGGCCCAGAGACAGGTACGTCCTGCCGTGGAAGCAATGCTTGCGGAAGCAAAGCAGGTTGCATCTTCAGAATCTGGTTATATTTCCTATGAAGAAGTTTTTGGAACGGAGGAAGAAAATTGACAGAGGTACGCTTTCTTCCGCCTGCAGCGAAATTTATCAAAAAACTGAAGGATAAGAAATTGAAGATGCTGTATCAGGAAGCGATTGATAAGATAAGAGAGGACCACACAGTCGGAGAAGCCAAAACCGGAGATTTGTCCGGGGTGTATGGGTATGATATTTATTACAATAAAACGAATTATGAGCTGGCATATACAGTAGAGTATATGGAGAATAAAGTGATTGTTGTGATTATGGCTGGAACCAGGGAGAACTTTTATGATCAACTGAAGCAGTATATGAGGAAAACTTAGGTGGGATTTCTGTTTTCCCGCAAAGCAGAAAACGATATGGAACTGGACACTGTGGAACTTAAGCAGATTCTGCTTCGGGATCACACGATTTTGACGATGGAGGAATTTGCAGGACAAAGCTTGAAAATATCAGCCATCCTGTACTGAAGCAGACCGCAGAATACATATATCTGTTAATCGAACCGTTTTTATCCGGCAAATGCATAAGTCGGCTTATTGTAGTAAATCTTCTTCAGAACAGGCTCAACTGTTCATAATCTGTTTTTCGTTCCAACAGACAGGGGGTTTTATGCAGGAAGTCTTCTGTCCTGGTATCACAGAACATCCATTCCGCTATTTCCTGCCGCTCCAGAATCAGCGGCATCCGGTCATGCACAGGCTCCATGGAAGCGTTTGCTGCAGTCGTAAGGATCACAAAATGCTCCCCGTCTTCATACCGCCTGCAAAAACCTGCCATGAACAGAATGGACATATCGTTCCTGCAAAATGTACTTTTCTCCTTTCTGGGATTCCATTCGTAGAACCAGGCGGCCGGGATTACGATACGCCTGTGAAAGAGGCTGTTTTGAAACATTGGCTTTTTCAGGGCAGATTCGCACCTGGCGTTAAAGATCAGTTTTTTCCCTTCAAGGCCGGGAAAGCCCCAGTGTTGCCATCCGCAGCATATGGAACCATCTTTTCCAAACAATACCGGCGCATCTTTTCCCGGATAGATATCTCCTGCTGCGATTCTTCTTACTGCCTGTAATGATTCCTGCCTTTTCCTTTCGTCCATCTGCCGGATCATCTTTTCAATCTCCCTGGCCGTCTCGTCATCCACATAATATCTTCCGCACATAAAACCTCCCCTGAACAATTTTCCTTTATCTTACCACTTATTCTGCCCTGCCTCAAGCAGACAGATACATTTAAGCGTATTTATCGTTACTTTTCATACCCACGCCAAATTTAGGAATAAAATTAAATTTTCGGGTGTATATTGCAATCCGTTTTTGCGTATGCTATAATGCCTGTAGGCAAAAGGACCATAGCATCCATGGATTGCACAAAAGGACGAACCCCCGAAAGTATTGTGAGTACTTCCGGGGGTTCTCCTTCTTTTACGGAGAAGTCAACCGTTTGGGCCGGGTTACCATCTATTCATCTTCGTCCAACCACTTGCACAGGTAGTAGGCAACTACGCTGGCCAATACGGAGATGATGAAGGACCATAGCATTTCCATAAATCGCACCCCCTTCCTGTCACCAGTATCGGGGCGGTAACAGGAAAAGTATAGCACGGCTTGGTGATTTAAACAAGAATTACGTGGAAATATGTCGTTTCCGACCACAGATTTCATTACTTTTCACACCCACGCCAGATTTATGCATAATGATGAAATTGAAAATATTTTAATCCACAAAAACCTCCCCTGAAAAATTTTTTTTATCTTACTACTTATTCTGCCCTGTCTCAAGCAGGCAGCTAAAATTTATTGGTGTTAAATTCGCGCGTGAATTTGTTGCAATCTGGTGATAGTAAATGTATAATGACTTCAAAGGAGTGATAATCATGCCAAATATTAAACCCATATCCGATTTGAGAAATTATACAGAAGTATTGAAAGAAGTGGATACTTTTAATAGAGTTTATTTAACTAGAAATGGTCATGGTGAATATGGAATTCTTACAATGGCAGAAATAGACGAGCTTGATCGTTACAGAGCAGCGTACACTTTATTTTCCAAATTGCAGAAAGCGGAAGAACGGGCTACGAAAGAAGGCTGGATCGATGTAGATGATTTAGAGAAAGAACTGGGGGTAAATTAAGCTTGAGCTATAAACTTAAATACTCTCCAGATGCCAGCGATAAGCTTCGTGAATTTAAGAAACAGATAGCAGCAACATATGGAAACCAAGTTGCAATTAAAATACTTTCTAAAATCACAAGTGATATAAGGGGACTTCAGGATAACCCCAAAAAAGGATCTTCTGTAGAGACCTTGCTTAGAATTCCCACACCATACAGATTTCTTCATGTCGAACATAACTATGTTTTTTATAGATTGGAAGAAGATACAGTTTTTGTGACTGACATCTATAATGAGCGAGAAGACTTTATGTGGAGAATGTTCAGAGTGAATTTAAGAACCCAGGATAGCATTGATTTCTGGGGAGAATAATGGCATGATAACACAATACTGGTTTCTTTTTTTATGTTTACCAAATCATACAGGTACAGTTTACCATCCTGGGCGTAGCGGATGAACAGGACAGCCTGGAATACATCGAACCGCTCCGGTTATCTATTACTTAAAATCCCTCCTTGCCAGAAGAAAAATAAAACCATAAAATCGAATCAGGAAAGCCAGATATGCTCCATAATGGGCGATCTGGCTTTTTTATATTGACTGAATGCAGGAAAATATCCGTATTTTGCGCAATACAAATAGCAGACTTCAAGAAGAAGCCTGCTCCCTTATGAACCTGTAGGTAGTCTCTCGCGCAAAATACCGGCGGACACGGATTTTCTTCGCAGACGGACTTATTCTGCGAAAAGAAAAACAGGTATCCTTTCTGCGTTATAAGATATATCGGCATTATCCTACCACATCTTAATAGAAATTTGCAATATTTTTTTATTCAAACAGCGGATCTGGCAAAAACAGGAAGCAATTTCAATCCGTCTGGACTAAATCCACATGGTAAATGATGCAGAAACAGGATATTTATGGTCACTTTTATGGTCAGAATCTCCGGGGGAAGACTGCCCCGGGCAGACAAAGGAGGAACGCAGGATGGCAAGGCATGGAGAAAACATCAGGAAAAGAAAGGACGGAAGGTGGGAAGCGCGGTATCAGATCTTTGACGCGGATAAAGGCCGGAACATTTACCGCTCTGTGTACGGAAGCACTTATGAAAAGGCAAAAGAAAAGCGGGCGGATGCCATGGAGGCAGCAAGGGAAAAATGGGATTCCGCGGCAAAACAGAGAGCGGATGGGCAGGAAACCTGTATACGGATACAGTTCTCCCAGGCAGCGGCCGGATGGCTGAAAGAGGTCCTGGATCAACACAAATATTCTACCTATATAAAATATGAAAGCATTTACAGGGTTCATCTGGAAAAAATCGCCGGCCCCTGCCGGCTTTCTGATCTGTCAGGTCAGGCATTCCAGGAAAAGATTTCTGACCATTTATCAGAGAAAGGGCTGTCCGACAGCATCCGAAGGAGCATTTGCTGCGTCGCTAACCAGATCCTGGATTTCGCAGGCAGAAAATATTCCGTCTGCGTCCCTGCATGGAAGCCGGCGTCCGTAAAGACGGTGAAAAAGCCCGCGGAAACATTTACAAAAGCGGAGCAGTCCCGGCTCTTTGCATGTATTGATGACAGGCAGGATAAATTTAAGATCGCCCTGCTCCTCTGCCTGTACACAGGGATGCGTCTGGGAGAGTTGTGCGCTTTAAGATGGACAGACCTTGATCTTAGATACAGGACGGTGACCGTAAACAGGACCGTACAGCGTATCTCCGTAAAGGGATATACGACGAAAACGGTCCTGATGGAAACTGACCCCAAAAGCAAATGCTCCAAAAGGACGATCCCACTTACGGCCGAGATGATGGAGCTTCTGGAAGGGCTTAAGGAGGAACGGCCCTATGTATTCGGCAGTGACAGGCCCCTGGAACCACGAACGATGCAGTACCGGTTTAAAAGGATACTGCAGAAAGCAGGGATTGACGTCAGAAATTTTCACATTCTGCGCCATACCTTCGCTACAAACTGTGTGGAAAGCGGCATGGACGTAAAGACCCTGAGCGTGATTCTCGGACATGCAGATGTAAAGATCACGCTGAACCGTTATGTGCATCCGACGATGGATTCCCAGCGGCAGCAGATCGGGCGGCTTTTGGGACTTTATGGTCAGATTCGTGGTCAGGCTGCCTGAAAAACAGCGCGTTTCCTTACCTATTAGGAAGATTTTCGCAGAATAAGTCCATCTGCGAAACAGCGCGGGTCTGGTATGAAAGGATATAAAGATACTATATATAAGACTGTTTATCAATACAATCAGATTCCGATCCCGGCCGCCGATATGGAGCGGCTGCAGGAGATCGCCAGGGATTGCCGGGAGGTCAGAAATTATGTCTATGACAAGTACGGCGGGATTCGCAGTCTTCCGAAAATCTATCCGGGCTATACCGTGCAGAACGAGATGACGAAAAGCGGGCTGCGGGAAAGGCTGGGACTTCCGTCCGTGTATTTCTACTTATCCATTTTTGACGCGCTGGGGGATATCAAGAGCCAGTGGGCGCGTACAAAAAACCGGATCGGGAAAAACATCCGGGAAAACCCGAACTTGACACCAAAGGACAGACATTACCTTCGTTTTGTCATAAAGCAGAGCCAGTGCTTTGAATCCATTCTGGCAGGGGGAGAGCCGAAACTGCCGGGCGACTGGAAAAAGAGCTACGCGGCCGTCTGTGAGGATGTGGATACCCACAGGCTGAATCAGTATCTGCGCAGGCAGGTGCGCCGCCATCTGGACCGGTCCCATACCGATACGGCGGACGGATTCCCGGCGTCTCCGAAAAGCTACCGCTATGGGGACCATGGCATCTACCTTTCTACGAAGGAAAGCCGCAAAAGGCTTTTTATCCCGCTGACGGATAACAACCGGTATGCAAGACAGATCTATATCCGCCTGTATCCGGAAGAAGGGAAGGTCACGATCAACATACCCGTCGAGGTCAGGCAGAGGCATCCCGCAGGGTATGCCGGGGAAATCGGACTGGCGGTGGGGCTTAAATGCATGTTCGTGACAGACCAGGGCAGGACCTATGGTGAGAAATATCTGGAATACCAGTCAGCGCTTACCGACTATGTGCGGGAAAGACTGCCCCGTCATCGGAGAAATGCGAAAAACAATCCCGGCATGAAGAAATACAATGCGGGAAAAGCCAGGCTGGAAAAAGCGCTGCATGACTATGTGAACGGGGAGATCAACCGGATGCTGGAAACGGAGAAGCCGGAGACGGTCTATTATCCGAAGCTGCCCGCCAAATCAAAGGCCGGCGTCAACCGGAGGGTAAACGCCACCGTCAATATGTGGCAGAAGGGCTTTGTAAAAAGCAGGCTGCTGCAAAAATGCCGGGAGCGATCCATCGGGCTGTCAGAAGTATTCGGCAAAGGAATCGGTATCCAGTGCAGCAGCTGCGGGGCGGATGGGGTAAAAAAGGACGATACGTTCCGCTGCCCATCCTGCGGACTGGAACTGCCGGAAAGGCAGAACGCCGCCAGAAACGTCCTGAACCGGGGACGCGGACTTAAGGAAGAACAACAAAAAAGTTCATTATGAAAGATCCTGTGGATGAACGCGCGTAAAAGATGCGTTTGACCGAAACCGGAGACGGGAATAGGAACGTGGGAAAATTCTTTTGATAAAAAAACAAGAACGGCATTAGAAGCTGGCTCTTACGGGAGCCAGGTATTGGGTATGCCAGGACCCATGGGAACTCCCGCAAGGGAGAAGTACCGGGAGCGAAGCAGGCAGGATCGGGAAGAGACTGTCGGCATCACCCTTGAGGGGTGACGAAATATGCCTTATTAAAAAATAGTAAGCCGATACATAAGAGAATAAAAATTCTCTTAAAAAAGCGGCAGAAATCAGACTATTGATATTGAGGAGACAATATTTTGCCGCCTTGATATAAAAACTCGGAGGTGCAGCATATGAGTACGGTAAACCAAACTCAAAAGGAAAAGAAAGGAGGAAGGAAGGCAGTCGGTATCATGATTCTTGCTGCGATTTTTCTTGTGATGGCAGGTACGATCATCTATTTATGGATGTCCCGCCAGCCGGAAGAAAAAGAGAAGGAGCGGCGCAATGTTGTCGTAACTCCTGATAATGTGCAGGATGTAATAGCGGAGATGGAACAAAGAGCGACTGAAGAACGTGTGGAGTCCGGATACTATACTGTAAATATGAATTACGAGTGGCATTTCGCAACAGGGGATGCAGTATCTGAAGACGCCTATGTGGAGAATCTGGAGACAAATACAAACGCAGTGTATCTTGATCTGTTTCTCTTAGAAGATGAAGAAAATGCAATCTATCAGTCGCCAGTGATCCCACTGGGAAGCAGCCTGCAGAATATCGCGCTGGACACACCGCTTGAGGCTGGAACTTATGATTGTGTGGCGGTTTATCATTTAGTGGATGATGATCAGAACACGCTGAGCACCCTTCGGGTAACTGTTACCGTAATTGTTGAAAAGTAACAGTTGCGGATATGGAATCCGCATATTATATGGAGATCGCAAAATAAAGATGCAGAGAAACAAGGAGGATTAAAACATGAAACGTAAGAAAATAATAGCATTAGTCCTTGCTATGACAATGGTGGCAGGAAGCAGTCTGACTGTATTTGCAGCAGACACAAATACAGGCGACGCAACCGGTACGGGTACTTTGATTCCCCATCTGGACAAAGATGTTATAACTGTAACACTTCCAACGAGCGCGCAGACGGCAAACGTATTTGATTTCACTGTTGACCCGGAACAGCTTATCAAAGATGCCGCAAAGATGAAAGACGGTACTGCAGTTACAGGAAATGATGATGGCGTGTATTTTACAAATGCGGGTACGGCTGCGGTGAACGGAACGGCTGCATATACGAGTACTACAAATACTGGAAATTATACAGTTACTGTGTCTGACCTGACGGTTAATGCAACGTACATATATGACAATGATAGCGACAATCGGTGGGAAGATGCAAATGGCGACGCGGCTACAGTGACAATTACAATTACAGATGATGACAATAATGATGCGGCGGTAAATCCTGCTGAGGGCGATACAGTCGTCGTCTCCGGAGCAACTGCAGCAGGCGCGGCGAGCTATTCTAATAAGAGCGATGCTGTAGAATTCAAGGGTCAGAATAGCGTAAATGTAGATGTCACAGTAGTTGCAGCCGTAGAGGCATCTGCTGCTGGTGCTAAAGATATTGCGCTTGTAGCAGATCAGGCGGCTTTGGATGCTGCAACCGTTCCGTCGCTTCTTATGACTTTGAAAGTTGGAACGGATGAGAAGGCGATCACCACAGCGGCTGGTGCAACAGGGAAGGCAATGATTGCTGGGGCACCTGATAATTTTAAAGTAGATGCTAAAAGTGATAGAAGCGGATATGAATATGTAAAAAAGGCAGATGCTGATGAAAGCAAATGGGGTTCTGCTACAGTTCAGTTGATCGGAAAAACGAATAAAGTAGATGTTCCGACTGGTGCTGATGCTTTGACTGCTCCGAAAGTTAAACTGACATGGACTGTTACGAAGAGTACGGCACCAGCAGGCCCGACGCTTTCAAATGCGACAGCAAATACAACAGATGAAGGTGTTGACTTTAACACAACATTTACAAAAGGTACTGCGTTGACCTGTACATTTGCAGGACTTGGCGATGATGTGACATTAAAGTCAGTTACATGGGGAACGACCACATCTGCTATAACAAGCACCACGACAAACGTACCATTATCAGGAGCCTCTTTTACAGTGAATGCTAACATGTGGGGGTCTGGAAGATCTGGCGATGTAAAGTATCTTAAGCTTACTACCAGTGATGACAGGACATTTATTATAAAATTAACTATAGCATAGAACTGTATGTGATATTTAGGTAAGAGTGTTATGTAGTACATTGGTGCCATACTGCTTTTGCAAAAGTAGTATGGTGCCTCTTGTGTTTAAAACATAATTCGTTTTTGGATGATTAAGGAAAATATATATGGAAAACAGAAATGAAAATATTATTTTTCATAACACTGTTAAAGTGAATGGTTTCTTATGGTTTTGGGGATTGAAAGAAGATGCGCTATTCAAAGTAAAATGGGGGGAGTTATATACTGATATCGTTAATTTGCGTTGCTATCAGAAAAAAAATAGCACAGCTCCATTGTATGGGAAAATAGGAAAATATGAAAGCAAGATAATAGGAGTTCCTTTATCGGCGGATGAGATTCTTATATTTGATTGTTGTTCTGGAATGGACAAATATATACCATTACCTAAACATATTTTTAGAGAGGAATTTGTTGAGAGGGGAAAGTTTTGGGACATTATAGTAGATGAGGAATATGCGTATCTAATAGGTTATTGGTCAAATAAAATACTTAAA